>NZ_JBSFWJ010000036.1:0-64349 GCF_053592695.1 Saccharopolyspora sp. NPDC002578
TATGGTTAAGGGTTTTAACTCGTGTGCTCTTCCGTACCCGATGCCCCCCCCCCCCCCCCGGCGAAAACGGGCGACAGCGCGCGGGAGGAACTGCGCCCGCGGGCGATTCCCCGGGGGCGCCGGATGCCCGAACGGGCCTCGGGCGCCCCGGCCTCGGATCAGCCGCCCGTCAAGCGGCGCCAGGCGCCGGTGCGCCAGTCGGCGTCGTCGAGGGTGATGCGGTCGCCCGCCTCGTCCCAGTGCACCAGTCCCCAGCCGTCGGTCTCGCCGCCCTCCTGCCAGCCGACCAGCGGCCAGTAGGCGAAGTTCGCGTCGTTGTCGACGAGGAAGTCCACGAAGTTCTCGAACCAGGCGCGCGCCTTCGGATCCTGCTCGCCGCGCCCCACGCCGAACTCGCTGATCCACAGCGGCGCCGTGTAGGGCATGCCGTCCTCGGTGACGAAGAACGCCTGCCTGCGCAGCACGTCGTAGAGCTCGTCGCGGGACATGTCCTGGTAGCGCGGATCGGTGGTCTCGCCCGTACCGGTGGCGCCGCTGTGATTGGGGCCGGTGTAGCCGTAGAAGTGCGCCGAGTAGACCAGCTTGTCCGGTTTCACCAGCTCGTGCGACAGCTCCCGCACCGGTTCCAGCGTCGGCCGCTCGTGCGGCAGCCCGTCGACCGGGAGGCCGGTCCAGTTGATGCCCTCGATGATGATCAGCAGGTTCGGGTTGGCCTCGTCGAGGATCCGGTCTCCCGCGCGCTGCGAGGCGGCGAACCAGTCGTGCTCGTCGCCGAGCCCCCAGTTCGGGTCGTCGAAGACGTCGCGGCGCACCTCGTTGTAGAGGTCCGCGCCGACCACCCGCGAGTTGTCGGCGTAGCGACCGGCCATGAACAGCCAGTCCTCTTCCCATTCCTGGTCGCTCTGCGCGCTGTTCCAGCGCTCGTTGCCGTCGACCCCGCAGCACCAGCGAGCCGTGTTGGTGTGGTTGTTCAGGATCACGGCGAGACCGCTGCCGGTGAGCGCTTCGACGGCGGCGTCGTAGACCTCCAGCCGCGTCTTGCCGCGCAGTTCCGGGTTCGCGGCGACCGCGTCGTCGGGCACGGCCGCCTCGTCGTCGATCATGTCGTTAGAGAACGGCAGCCGGATGCTGTTGATCCCGAGTTCCTGGAAGCTGCCGACGATGTCGCTCATCGAAGCCCGGTCCAGGCCGAGCGGGATGCCGTTGCCGTTCTCACCGTCGTGGTGGTTGGCCGGGTCGTCGACGTCGCCGCTGCCGTTCCAGGTGCCGCTGGCGCCGTGCCAGTTCCCGGACTTCAGCTTGAACGGGTCGCCGTCGGCGTCGACGATGCTGCTGCCCTCGGTGTGCAGCGGCCCGGTCCACGAGTCGTCCGGCTCCCCCGCCGCCGGTGCGGCCGGTGCCAGCAGCGAGGCCGCGAGCACGGCGGCGAGCGCGTTGGCGATCACGCGAGCATCTCCATCATCGGCTCCCTGAGGATCGGCCGATCCGCGGACCGGCGGCGCAAGCCCCATCCTCACAGCGATCACCACGCCGCGGAGATCCGGAAAATCCCCGCTTTTCCCGTTCAGCCCGGAAGAACCCGCGGACCGCGACCGATCACGTCCGATCCCGCTCCGCGGACGGCGTGGCGCGGGTGACGACGTCGCGGATGGTGGCGAGGGTGTCGTCGGGGTGGTCGAGGTGGACCGCGTGCGTCGCGCCGGGCCAGATGATGGGGCTCGTCCCGAGGGCGGACGCGAGCCGCTGGTGCGCGCGCCGGGCCTCGCTGGCGGGCTTGCGTTCGGCGGAGACGACGGCGGCCGGGACGCGTGGCAGGTCCGCCTCCCGGAAGTTCGCCGACAGCGCTCCGACCCCGACCAGCGCGGCGGCGAGCCCGGCGAAGTCGAGCGCACCTCGCGAGATCTGCCGGAACGCCGCTTCGCAGTCCGGCCGCAGCCCGAGGCGCCGCACCTCTGCCTCCATGTACCGGCCCACGAACGCGGACGCGATCCGGCGCGCGCCGGGGACGCGGAGGACGACCGCCATCGTGCGGCACACCCGCTCCAGCCGAACGGTGATGCCGGGGGCGTTGATCGGGGTGGGGTCCAGCAGCACGAGTCCCGCGACGTCCTCCGGGTGGTCGCGGGCGAGCAGCGCGGCCAACGCTCCGCCGAGGCTGTGGCCGACGACGACCACCGGCCCCGCGGCGCTTTCCCGCAGGGTGGCGTGCAGCGCGTGTGCCGTTTCCTGCAGCGTGCCAACGGTTTCGCCCTCGCCCGCTCCGGGGCGGTCGTGCAGGATGACGCGGCAGCCGGGGTCCGCGGTGAGTCCTTCGACCAGGCCGGGGAAGTACCCGTGCGCGGATTCCACGCCACCGGCCAGCAGCAGCACGGCGGGACCGACCGCTTCCGGAGCGGCGGCATCGGAATCCGAGGAGGAACCGGTGCGCGGGTCCTGCGCTCGGTGCTGTCGCGTTGCTTCGTCGACCACTGCCTGCTCCCGGATCGGTGTCGTTCGGCCTTGCGGGGCGCGAGGAGCGAACGGCCCCGATCGTCCGAACAGGACACTCCGAACGATCGACCGGATCGCGCTCTCGCGGAGCACCTGCGCACCCTCGCATGAGTGAGACATTGTCTCACTGCGGACTCAGAGTATCACTGTTTAGACTCGGTCCATGTCCAGTGGCGTACGCAAGCGCAGCCGGGAGCTCCTCCGCGCGGAGCTCGCCAAGGCGGCGGCCGACTACATCGCCGACGTCGGCCTGGAGAACACGACGGTCGCGGACATCGCCGGTGAGATCGGGGTGTCCCGAGCGACGTTCCACCGGTACTTCCACTCCAAGGAGGACGCGATCGTCGCCGCCGTGCGGGCGACGCGGATCTCCGCGGCGGACTGCGTGCGCACCGCCGACGCCTCGACCGGCGATTCGGTGTGGGCGACCGTGCGCCGCGCGTTCGACCCCGTGGTCGACGCGATCAACGCCGACGCCGCGGCCTTGCGCAAGCGCGCGCACCTGATCGAGTCCGCGGCGCCCGTGCGCGCACGGCTGGCCTCGCTCAACGACGTGGAACGCGAAGAACTCACCTCCGCCCTGCTGGACTGGGTGCCCGACGTGCTGCAGGCCCAGGCCGTCGCCGGAGCGACCGTGCTCGCGTTCGAACTGGCCTGGACCGTGTGGTCCACCGACGAGAACGCCGACTTCGGCCCCGCCCTGGACCGCGCGTTCGAAGCGATCACAGCCGTCGCAACACTCCGCCTGGACCCTTTGTGAGCGTTCGAGAACGCGCATGACGAGCACTTCGGCGGAGATCGGAGGTCCGTCGGCTCAGCAGAAGGTTGACGTCCTCAGCGCGCAGGTCACCCCACCGATCCGCAACGATGCGCCTCACCCACGGAGGTGACGGCGGAGTTCCGCCTCATTCCGCGTCCTCCTCCGGAGTTCGCATTGCGTCCTGAGTGGACGGTGCGGACAGGGCGGGGATGTCGGCGTGGGCGAGCAGGGCTTCGACGACGGCGTTCACCCCGGCCCGCGACGTCGTGCCCCGGCGCACCACGATGGTCACGTTGCGGTGCACCGGCGTGGTGAGTTCACGGGTGACGACCGCATGCCCTGGTGCCACCGCGAGGCCGGGCAGCAGCGCGAGCGAGCGGCCCGCTTCGACGTGCTGGAGCAGCAGCAGGATGTTGCTGAACCGGCAGGCGACCCGAGGTTCGAAGCCGGACTCGTGGCACAGGCGCAAGGTCAGCTCGGCCATGTAGGAACCGGGCCGGTCGCAGGCCCAGGTCTCCTCCGCGCAGGCGGCGAGGTCCACGACCCGGCGCTTCGCGAGCGGGTGCTCCGCGGGCAGGACCAGGACGACCGGGTCGGTGCCCAGCGGGATCAGGTCGAGGTCCTTGCCCCAGGGGAACTCGACGTAGTCGGTGGTCGTGACGATCACGTCGGCCTCGCCGGTGCGCAGCGCCGCGCCGCTCTCGTGCGGTTCGGATTCGATGAGTTCCACGTGCAGGTGCGGGTGCGAGTGCGCCAGGTGGGCCGCGACCGGTACGGCGAGGGTGGGGATCGCGCTCTGGAACACGCCGAGCCGGACGGTGCCGATCGGTTCGTTGTTCAGGGCGCGCAGCTCGGCCTCCGCCTCGGCCATCCGGTCCAGGATCTCCCGCCCGCGCCGGGCCAGCGCGATGCCGCTGCGGGTGAGCCGCACGCGGCGACCGGAGCGCTCCAGCAGCTGGGTCCGGGTCTCGCCTTCGAGCACGGCCAGCTGCTGGGAGACCGTCGACGGGCTCAGGTGCAGCGTGTCGGCCACCGCCCGGACCGTTCCCAGGTTGTCGAGCAGGCCGAGCAGGCGCAGGCGCCACGGGTTCAACACCCCTCCCATTGTGCGGCAATGCCGAACAGAAACGTCGACATCGTGTGATGGACGCGCATGGACCCGCGTTCGTAGCGTTGTCGTCATGCCGCACAACAGCGCCGCCCACCTGATCCGCTACTCGGGCCGGGGCGATTTCAGCCCGGCCGTCATCGATCGCGCCGCGGGCAGCTCGGTGTTCACCGAGGACGGCCGCGAACTGCTCGACTTCACCTCCGGGCAGATGAGCGCGATCCTCGGGCACTCCCACCCGGAGATCGTCGCGACCGTCCACGAGCAGGTGGGACGACTCGACCACCTCTACAGCGGCATGCTGTCGCGTCCCGTCCTCGACCTGGCCCGGCGGCTCGCGGACTCCGTTCCCGCGCCGCTGGAGAAGACCATGCTGCTGACCACCGGCGCGGAGGCGAACGAGGCGGCGCTGCGGATGGCGAAGCTCGTCACCGGCGGGCACGAGGTCGTGTCGTTCGCGCGTTCGTGGCACGGCATGACGCAGGCCGCCGCCGGCGCCACCTACGTGGCCGGTCGCGGCGGGTACGGCCCCGCCGCTCCCGGCAACTTCGCCCTGCCCGTGCCGGACCGGTTCCGCCCGGACATCGTCGACGCCGACGGGAACCTGGACTGGCGCAGGCAGCTGGACCTCGGGTTCGACCTGATCGACGCGCAGTCCGTCGGCGCCCTCGCGGCCTGCCTGGTCGAGCCGATCCTGAGCTCCGGCGGCGTCGTCGACCTGCCACCGGGCTACCTCGCCGCGCTGCGGGACAAGTGCCACGAGCGCGGGATGCTGCTGATCATCGACGAAGCGCAGACCGGGTTGTGCCGCACCGGCGACTGGTACGCCTTCGAGCGCGACGGCGTCGTGCCCGACATCCTCACCCTGTCCAAGACCCTCGGCGCGGGGCTGCCGCTGGCCGCCGTGCTGACCAGCGCCGACATCGAGCAGCGGGCGCACGACCGCGGGTTCCTGTTCTTCACCACGCACGTCAACGATCCGCTCCCGGCCGCGGTGGGCAACACCGTGCTGGACGTGCTCAGCCGCGACCGCCTCGACCTGCGCGCCGGTGAGCTCGGTGCCCGGTTGCGCGACGGCCTGCTGGAGCTCGCCGAGAAGCACTCCGCTATCGGCGACGTCCGGGGCCGCGGCCTGCTGGTCGGCCTGGAACTGGTCGACACCCCGGCGGGCGGCGACGCCGACGCGCTCGGCACCGCCGTCACCCGCCGTTGCGCCGAACTGGGCCTGCACATGAACATCGTCCAACTGCCGGGCATGGGCGGCACCTTCCGCATCGCCCCACCGCTCACCGCCACCGACGACGAGATCGACCGCGGCCTGAGCATCCTCGGCACAGCACTGACCGAAACCACCGCCTGACGCTCGCGGGTTCCGGCGCGGCCGATCGGCTCAGCTGATCGGCCGCGCCCAGTGGGCTTCGGCGTCGTCCAGCGCCTGCCGGATCCGCTGCTGCTCCCCGCTTCCGGTGGTCGGCAACCGCAGCAGCGGCATGTCGTGGAAGCGGAAGACCTGGTTCTTCAGCTCGTCCCGGCGCAGCTGTTCCGGCTTGTTCTCGTGGAAGGCGAAACCGTCGACCTCGATCGCCAGCAGCGGCCGGTTCGTCACGCGGTTGTAGACGACGAAGTCGACCGACGCCCGATGCCCGACGTACTTCGCCTGCTCCGGGGTGAGCACGCTGAGATCCGGGAACAGGTTCTGCACCAGCACTTGCGCCACGACCGTCAGGTGCTGGTAGCGCTCTTCGGCGAGGATGTCGTGCAGCACGGTCCACGCGATGTCCTCGGACTTGTAGGCCCGCTCGTTGCGCAGTCGCCCGGCCAAGGACCGCAGCCGTTGCGAATACCGCTGGTAGAGCAGGTCGAAGATCGAGACCACCGCGCTGTCGACGACGTCCTCGTCGAGATCGTGGTAGCGGATGTGCCCGACCAGGTCCCGGATGTGGCGGCTGGTCGGCATCATGTCGTTGTTCGTCACCAGGATGAAGCGCTCGATCGCCCGGGACACCGCCACGTTGATCAGGTGCGGATCGTCCGCGAACGGCAGACCGCTGCGACCGGGCCAGCTCTCGTCGAGGACGGTTGTCATCACGACGACCTTCTTCTGCCTGCCTTGGAACTTGTGCACGGTGTCGGAGGCGATCTGGTCGAGCAGGTCGCGAACCTTGTCCGCCTGGAGCCGGTAGGGCGTGGTGACGCCGATGTCGGCCGGATCGACTTCCGCGCAGTGAGCGGGAATCACCTCGGCTCGGATGACCTCCAGCTCGCGCCGGTTCGAACGTCCCCCGGTCCGGTGCCGGCGCATGTGGTTGCCCTCGACTGTGCGCACGACGATCATCGGGCGGCCGTCGCCACCGGACGTGTAAGGGATGAGCTCGTCGTCGTAGAACTTCTTGTTGCAGAACCCGATGATGGCCGGGTCGCACCGGTAGTGCTCGCGCAGGAGTTCCCTCGGGAGTTCGTCGCCGTGCACCTCCCGCAGCGATTCGAGGATGCTCTTCCTGCAGTCGTAGGCGGGGCTCGGTGCCACGTGGTCGGCCGCGGAAGCGATCGGGATGGGCGGCAGCTGCCGAGAATCTCCCACCACGACGAGATGGCGGCAGCACGCCAACGCCAGTCCGGCCACGAGCGGGTCGACCTGGGACGCCTCATCGATGATCAGGTAGTCGAGAAGGAAACCGCTCGCGATGCTGGAGCTCAACGAATGGCAGGTGCTTAGCAGGACCGGGTAGTCCTCGATGAATCGGCGGAACTCCTTGCCCCGCCGGTACTGGTCACCGTCGTGCACCGTGCGCGCCAGTCCGCGGTACCGCTCGCCCAGGTGCGCGTGCAGCGCCTGCACCGACAAGTCCCGATGTTCCTGCGCCAGCCGGTCGAAGTCCGCTCGTCGCAACTCGTCGTCGAGCCGGGCGATCTCCTCGTCCAGCTCGGCGATCCGCTTGGCGTAGTAGGCGCGCTGCAACCGGAGGACCACCTCGGTGTCCTCCGGGTCGAGGCCGCGCACCGAGCCGTACCGGAAGTACTTCCGAATCCGCCGGAACAGCCCTGGACGCGCGCCATTGCGCTCCAGCTCGCTCTCGGCCAGGTAGTCGAGGATTCGGCCGGACGAGCGGCGAAGCAGCGGGAGACCGGCGAGGTCCGGAATCTCGTCGCCGTGCAGATGCCGTTCGAAGTGCTCCCGCTCCAAGCGGTGCGCCGCGATCTCGTGCCGTCGCTCGGCCCGGGTCCGTTCGCCGGATTGCAGCCGACGCAGCCGCCGATCCACGTCGGCCAGCCGCCGCGGATCCGGCGGGGGCGGGGTCTCCGCGGCGAACGCGGCGACCTGAGCGTTGCGCGTGGCCTGGTCGGCGAAGAACGCCTTGCGCTTCTCCATCTTGCCGAGACTCGCGAGCACGTGCCCGAAACCCAGTTCTTCGAGCTTCTCCCGCACGTTGTCGACGGCCGAGTTGGTGTGCGACACGATGCCGACGGTCTCGTCCCGCACCGTGATGTTGGCGATCAGGTTCAGGATGGTCTCGGTCTTGCCGGTCCCCGGCGGCCCTTCGATGACCGAGGCGGAACAGGTGAGTGCGTTCTCGACCGCCTGGCGCTGGCTCAGGTTGCACCGGAACGGGAAGATCGGGACACCGGCCGGTTCCCGACGCTCGATCGGCCTGCCGGCCAGGTACGCCCCCAGCGCGCTCTCCGGGTCGACGAAGCTCAACCTGCGGTACGGCCGCACCAGCGGATCATCGTCGGGAAGCCCGGCCACCACGGCCCGCCAATAGCGGAACACGTCGGCCGCCGCCCCGGTTGCGGTTGCGGAGGTGAGGACGCGCACCTGGAAAGCCGGATAAGCGCGGTGCTTGACCCCCTCACCGCTTCGGTAGAAGACCCTGGACCACCCGCCCTCGGGTCCCGCGAACGTGGCGACCTCGATGGCGCTGTCCCAGACCGTGCCGCACACCTCGGCCCGGAGGTCCCCGCTGAGCGTGGTGTGTTGCGGATCGCGGAGAACACGCACCCGGTTCGCCCCGTACGGATAGCGCTTGCCACCGTTGAACATGATGCCCACGCGGCCGTCCGGCAGCGGCTCGACTCCGGCGATGTCGGCCGTCCGATCCTGGAACCGCCCGGTCGACTGATCCGAGATCAGCACTGCTTCACCGCGCGGATCCACCACTCGCGCCCCTCCGCCGATCGATCTTCACCTCGGCCATGCTGGCCGCCGGGGCCGGGCGCCCGAAAGCTTTAACGCCCGTTCGGGGCAATCCGGGAGCCCCCGTTCCGCCGAGATGCCGCACACGTGCGATTCGAGTTCGCCTGCGGCTCCGCCGGCGATCGCCGCGATCAAGGAGATCCGGCGCGTGCGACGTCGAATCCGGGTGGCACCTGCTGCGCGGCGGGACGCTCCCGCGCTACCAGGTGGTGCTCGCGTCCGAGGACGCCGCGGAAGGCCCTCGCGCGTTCGCCGAAAAGCGCCCACCCTCGTGGCAAGGGCGGTGACGCCCCGGAACCGCATGGAAGGGGCAAGGGCATGCTCGACGAGGTGCGCGTGGTGGCGTTCGACGTCTTCGGCACCGCCGTGGACTGGCACACCGGGATCACCACCGAGGTCGGCGAGGTCTTCGCGCACCGCGAGGTCGACCTCGACCCGGCGGCGTTCGCCGATTCCTGGCGCGAGCGCTACCTGCCGTCGATGGCGCGGGTCAACGACGGCGAACGCGAGTGGGCCTACCTCGACGCGCTGCACCGCGAATCGCTCGACGCCCTGCTCACCGAGCACGGGGTGGCCGACGTCGTGGACGAGGCCGACCGGGTCCGGCTGGTGCGTGCCTGGCACCGGCTGCCCGCGTGGCCGGACAGCGAACAGCTGCTGACCAGGTTGCGGCGCCGGTACACCGTGGTGGCGCTGTCCAACGGCGGATTCGGGCTGCTGGTCGAACTCGCCAAGACCGCGGGCCTGCCCTTCGACGCGATCGTGTCCGCCGAACTCGCGCGCAGCTACAAGCCCGCCGCCGGTCCGTACCTGACCACCGCGCGGCTGCTCGACGTCGCGCCGCACGAAGTGCTGCTGGTCGCCGCGCACGGCTGGGACCTCGACGGGGCGCGCGCCGCCGGACTGCGCACCGCCTTCCTGGAACGCCCCGCGGAGAAGGGCCCGCACCGCGAGGCGGACCGCGCAGCCGACACCACCTGCGACCTCGCCGCCACCTCCGCCGCTGACCTGGCCACCCGGTTGGGCTGCTGACGCCGCGCGGCACGTCTGCGACGGGGCCGCGGGGCTCGCCGTCGACCGGCTCGGTACGGCTCCGGGGACGTGCCGGGCCCACGCCGGTTCGACGGCGCCCGCGTCGGCGGTGCGGTCACCGGCGACGGCGACCGCGCGGGCTCACCAGAGGGGCGTGTCGTGCAGGACCACGCTCGCCTGCAGCGGAACCCGGCCGACATCGAGGCTGCGCACCGGCGAGTCCGGCCTGGCCGTGCCGAACGAGATCCCGAACAGCAGCTTGAGCTCGTCCGGCACGCCCAGCGCCTCGCGCACGGTAGCGGCGTCCAGGCCGTGCACGGCCTGGGGAATGCCGTGGAAACCTCGCCCGCGCAGCGACAGCAGGAAGTTCTGCGCGTACATCCCGACGTCGCTCGCGGCGCGCACTCCGCCGCCGAGCCGCGGCATGAACAGGAACGCGACGTGCGGGGCGCCGTAGAACCTCAAGTTGTCGCGCACGACCTCGTTCCGGCGTTCGCGGTCGGACCGCGCGATGCCCAGGACTCCGTACAGCGTCGCGCCGTGGTGCTGCGAACGCGCCGAGTGGACGCCGTCGCCGTAGGTATCGGTGAAAGTCGGGCGTACGCCGCTCCTCGTCGTGCGCCGCGAGCAGCGCGCCCGTCCGGCGCGGAAGGGTGGAATCGCGACGCCGTCCTTGCCTTCGAGAACGATACTGGTGTACATGTACCAACATGTATAGACAGGTGTCTCCGGGGAAGCGGCAGCAGATCGTCGACACCCTGACGCGGCGCATCCGCGACGGCCACTACCGGCCCGGCGACAAGCTGGACGGGGAGCTGCGGCTGGCCGAGGAGTTCGACGTGTCCCGGGGCACCGTGCGGCAGGCGCTCAGCGAGCTCCAGCACCAGCGCCTCATCGTCACGGAGACCGGGCGCGGCTCGTTCGTCATCTTCGACGGGCACCAGCTGAGCCAGGAACGCGGCTGGGCGCAATCCCTCGCGGGCACCGGCAGCACCGTCGCCGTCGCCGTCCTCGGCATCGAGCGCGTGCAGCGCTCCGAGATCCCGCTGCTGCCCGAGGACGTCCGGCTGGAGCAGGGCATCGCGGTCCGCCGCGTCCGGCTGCTGCGCTCCGGCAAGGACACCGTCGAGCCGATCTCCTTCGAATGCGCCACCCTCCCCGCCGAGGGACGCCTCGCGGAACTGCCGGAGACCGGCCTGATCCAGGGCTCGATCTCGCAGACCCTCGTGCAGGCCGGGTACCTGTCGACGCGCGGCACGCAGAGCGCGGACGTGCACGCGCTGGACGAGCGGGAGGCCGAGATCCTGGGCCACGACGCGGGAACCGCCTTCCTGCGCACCGCCCGCACCTCCTTCACCGACGACGGCCGGTTCGCCGAGCACGTCGTGTCGCTGCTCGACCCGCGGCACTTCACGCTCGCGTCGAACTTCGGGGAAGAACGGTGACCGCCGCGGATCCCGCGTTCGACCGCGCGCACGGCGCCCTGGTGGGCCTCGCCATCGGCGACGCCCTGGGCATGCCGACGCAGTCCATGCCGCGGGAGCTGGTCCGCGAGCGCTACGGCCGGATCGACGACTTCGCCGACGGCGCCGCCGATCAGCCGATCGCCCCCGGGATGCCCGCCGCCTCCGTCACCGATGACACCGACCAGGCGATGATCGTCGCGCGCCTGGTCGCCGACGGCGCCGGGAGCATCGATCCGCACGCCTTCGCCGCGGAGCTCATCGCCTGGGAGCAGGTGATGATCGAGCGCGGCTCGCTGGACCTGCTCGGCCCGTCCACCAAGGCGGCCCTGGCGAAGCTGCAGGCGGGCGCCTCCATCGAGGACACCGGCCGCTACGGGACCACGAACGGCGCCGCGATGCGCATCGCCCCGGTCGGAATCGCCCACGCCCGCGACGGCCGCCTGATCGACGCGGTCGTCGAGGCCAGCCGGGTCACGCACAACACCGGCCTGGGGATCTCCGCGGCCTGCGCCATCGCCGCCGCCGTCTCGGCCGGCATCGACGGGGCCGACACCGCGGGAGCGCTCAAGGCCGCCACCACCGCGGCGCGCGACGGCGAGGCTCGCGGGCACTGGGTGGCAGGCGGCTCCGTCGCGGAACGGCTGGACGCG
Source organism: Saccharopolyspora sp. NPDC002578 (assembly GCF_053592695.1). Classification (NCBI taxonomy): domain Bacteria; kingdom Bacillati; phylum Actinomycetota; class Actinomycetes; order Pseudonocardiales; family Pseudonocardiaceae; genus Saccharopolyspora; species Saccharopolyspora sp. NPDC002578. The sequence goes on from NZ_JBSFWJ010000036.1 coordinate 11,702, forward strand.
TTCAGCCCGCACGCGCACCGCCTCGGCGACGAGGACTTCAAGTCGTTCCTCTACGACGTCGTCGGCACCTCGGTGCAGTCGCAGGAGTCCGTGGTGGCCGCGCTCCTGCTCGTCGAGCGCGGCGCCGAGTCCCCGTTCGACGCGCTGTGCACCGCGGCGTCCCTCGGCGGCGACACCGACACCGTCGCCGCCATGGCCGGGGCCGTTCTCGGTGCCGTGCACGGAATCCGCGCCTTCCCGGAGGCGGCGGTGCGCCGGGTGCTCGACGTCAACGACCTCGACCCGGCACCACTCGCGCGGCGGCTCCTCGCCGTGCGGCGATCGTCAACGAAGATGAGGTGACCCCCGTGTCCGAGACCCCGACCGGATCTCCGGCGGCGAGTCCGGTGGAGCCCCCGCGCGCCGGTGCGCTCGGCGCGGTGGAGCAGCGCGGCATCGAACCCGTTCCCGTCCCCGAACGCCGCGGGAACCCGCTGGAGCTGTTCTGGGTGTGGTTCGCCGCGAACATCTCCGTGGTCGGCATGCCGCTCGGCGTCAGCCTCGTCGCGCTCGGCCTGTCCGCGTGGCAGGCGGTCGTCGTGGCGATCATCGGCTCGTTCGGCTCGTTCGCCGTGGTCGGCCTGATCTCCATCGCCGGTCGTCGCGGCGGGGCGCCGAGCCTCACCCTCTCCCGCGCCGTGTTCGGCACCCGGGGCAACGCCGGGCCGACCGCGGTCGCACTCGTGTCGCGGCTCGGCTGGGAGACCGTGAACACCTCGACGGCCGCGCTCGCGATCGTCACCAGCGTGTCGCTGCTCGCGGGCACCGGCGGCGACGCGAAGTCCGCGCCATTGGTCGCCGTCGCGGGCGTGGCGCTGTTCGTCGGTTTCACCGTCGCCGTGTCCGGGATGGGCCACGCCGTGATCCTGGTCGTGCAGAAGTGGTCCACCTGGATCTTCGGCGCGGCGAACCTGCTGATCCTGGCGTACCTGGTCGTCAACATCGACTGGGCGGAGGTGGGACGCGCGCCGAGCGGTGGCCTCGCCGCGGTGCTGACCGGGATCGGCACCATCGTCGCGGGCACCGGCATCGGCTGGGCGAACTCCGGTGCGGACATGGCCCGCTACCAGGCCCCGACGGTGCGCGCGCTGCCGCTGGTGATGTCCGCGTCGGCCGGTGCGGGCATCCCGCTGGTGATCATGATCAGCATGGGCTCGGTGCTCGGCGCGTCCGACGCGGCCATCGCCTCGTCCTCGAATCCGCTCGACGCCATCCGGGACACGCTGCCTCTCGGGGTCGCCGTCGGCTACCTGGTGATCTCGTTCATCGGCCTGCTGCTGTCGAACCACCTGTCGGTGTACTCGGCGGGCCTGACCACGCTCACCCTCGGCCTGCGGGTCAAGCGGGTGTGGGCGGTGATCGTCGACGTCGTGGTCACGACGATCGGGTCGCTGCTGTTCCTGCTCGTCGCCGACGGGTTCTACGGTCCGTTCACCACGTTCATCTCGCTGCTGGCGGTGCCGATCTCCGCCTGGGTCGGGATCTTCCTGGTCGACCTGATCCGCCGCCGCCACTACGACCCCGAGGGCCTGCTCGACCTCACCAGCAGGGGCGCCTACTACTACACCGGCGGGGTGCGCTGGTCCGCCCTCGGACCGTGGCTGGCCGCCATCGTCTTCGCGGCCCTGTTCATGCAGGTCACCCCCGGCGATGTTCCGTGGTACACGGGACCGCTGCACGACACGTGGATCGGCGTGAACGGCATGGCGTGGATCGCGGCGGCCGTCGTCGGCGGGGCGCTCTACGCCGTGTTCGGCCTCCGGTCCGCGGCGGGTGACGAATGAGCACCGGCCGCGTCATCCACACCGGGCAGGCCGTCGTCGACCTCGTCCTGCGCGTGCCCGCGGTCCCCGCTGCAGGCGGTGACGTGTTCGCCTCCGGGCACGAATTCCTCGCCGGGGGCGGTGTGAACGTCATGCTCGCCGCCGCGCGCGACGGTGCTCGCGTGGTGTACGCGGGCGGCCACGGGACCGGCCCGTTCGGGGACGTGGTGCGCGCGGCGCTCGCGGCCGAGGACGTGGAGCTCACCGGCCCGGCCGATCCGGGCATCGACACCGGGTTCAGCGTCGCCCTCGTCGACGACGACGCGGAGCGGACGTTCGTGTCCACCGCCGGAGCCGAAGGCGCGGTGGACGTGGCCCGGCTGCGCGGCACCGACCCGGGCGAGGGCGACGTGGTCTACGCGTCGGGCTACTCCCTCGTGCACGACGCCAACCGCGCGGCGCTGCTGGAGTGGCTGCCGACGGTCCCGGCCGGGTGCACCGTCGTCGTGGACCCCGCCCCCGTGATCGGTGACGTCGACCTCGACGCGGTGCGCGTCCTGCTGGACCGCGCCGACGTGTGGACCACGAACGAGCAGGAAGCGCTGATCCTGTTGCGGCGCCTGGGATCGGAGGCGGACGGCGCGGACGCGGCGACGGCGCTCGCCACCGCCACCGGCCGCACCGTGGTGCTGCGCGCCGGATCGCGCGGCGCCCTGCTCGCCCGCCCCGGCCAGGACGTGGTGAACTGCCCCGCCCCCGAGGTCGAGGCCGTGGACACCAACGGCGCGGGCGATGCCCACGCCGGCGTGATGTGCGCGCGACTGGCCGCCGGGGAGGACCTCCCCGCCGCGGTCCGGCGGGCGAGCGTCGCGGCGGCCATCGCCGTCACCCGCTCCGGCCCCGCCACGGCGCCCACCACCGCCGAGATCGACACCGCGCTGCGGGACGGGACGACTCGCCGGAGCTAGAGGTCGTTGCCGGCGTAGGAGAGGTTGAAGCTCTTGTTGGTCAACGGGAAGTCCGGCACGATCGTGTCGCTCAGCGCGACGGGCAGAGCGGGCCAGTTGAGGAAGCTGGGGTCCACGACCTTGACCCGCGCCAGGGTGCCGTCGGCGGCGAGTTCCACTCGGTGCACGATCGTGCCGCGCCAGCCTTCGACGATGCCCACTCCGGAACCGGCGGCGTCCGCGGTGGCTTCGGGGGTACCGGAGGTCGTGCGCCCGTCGAGCTCACCGACCAGGCGCGTGATCAGCTCGATGGAGTGAGCGATTTCCTCGGTACGCACGGTGAAACGGGCCAGGACGTCGCCGTCGGTGCGGCTGTGGGAGGGCCGCTCCCCCGGTTCCGGGAGCGCCGGGTGGTCGTGCCGGGCGTCGACGGCCACGCCGCTGGCGCGGGCGACGTAGCCCAGCGTCCCGAGGTCGACGGCCTGCTCCCGGGTGAGGACCGCGGTACCGGAGAAGCGGTCGCGCACGACGCTGTGGCCGAGCGCTAGCGCGGCGAGCTCCGCTACGTCGTCGCCGATGGCGGCGAGCGCGCCGGTGTCGGGCAGCCGCCGGACCGCCGCCCCGCCGAGGTGGACGCCACCGCGCAGCAGGCGGTGGCCGCGAACCTCGTCGTTGATCCGCAGCAGCCGTTCGCGGATGCGCCCGGCGTGGGCGTTGAGCACGCCGTGCCCCGCGTCGTTGCACAGCGCGCCGAGGTCGGTGACGTGGTTGTAGAGGCGTTCCAGCTCCAGCAGGATCGCGCGGAGCCGCTGAGCATCCACCGGGACATGGAGCGACCGGGCGTCTTCGAAGGCCTGGCAGTACGCGAGGGCGTGCCCGACGGCCGTGTCGCCGCTGATCCGCTCGGCGAGTTCGAAGCCGTCCTCGGGCCTGCGCCCGTGGAACAGCTTCTCAAGTCCTTTGTGGACGAACCAGAGACGGGCTCTGAGGTTGAGGATGGTCTCGCCCACGACGGAGAAGCGGAAGTGCCCCGGCTCGATCATGCCCGCGTGCACGGGCCCCACCGGAATCTCGTAGACGCCGGGACCCTCCACCGTGCGGAACGGGTAAGGCCCCTCCACGTCGCCGAACTCCGGGGGCGCTCCGGCACCGTCCAGCATGGGGTACCAGCCCTGCGGCCAGTGGAAGTGCCGGACCAATCGGCGCGGCAGCGGATGGTCGTCGGGCACGATCCCGAACAGGTCGCGCATCTCGCGTTCGAACCGACCGGCGGGGAACGACATCCCGGCCAGGCTCGGCACGTGCGGGTGGTCGCGATCGAGCGGGACGTGCAGCTCTACGCGGCGGTCGGTGTCGGCCAGGGTGAACAGGTAGACGGCCCGCAACGCGTCGCCGTCGTCGTGCCCGGCGATCAGCGCGGTCCGGAATCCGGCGTCCAGCAGCGCGCCCGCCTGTTCGGGCACCTCGTCCGGCCGGATCGTGCGCGCGGTGCGCCGATGACCGGGCGTGTGGTCTTCAGGTGTGGTCATGGCGTTCCCACGAGGTCGGCGGCAAGGGACAACAGCGGGGTCAGCGGTCCGGCCGTGACCCCGAGCGCAGCGCAGGCCACCAGGCCGACGACCAGCACCGCGGTGGCGAAGGCAGGGGCTCGCCGAGGAGCCGTGGCGGCGCCCGGCGCTTCGGGAGCGGCGCCGAGCACCATGCGGCCGGTGTGCGTCACCAACGCCGCGGCGATCACCAGGACGAGGACGAGAGCAGCGGCTACCGCCCAGCCCAGCCCGGCGGTGAACCCCGCTCGGGCGATGCCGAGCTCGCTGGCGAACAGGCTGAACGGGGGCAATCCGATGAGGGCGAGGACGCCGAATCCGAAGCAGCCGGCCAAGACCGGTTCGCGCTCGGCCAGGCCGCGCACCTGGTCGATGCGGCTGGTTCCGGTGACCTGCAGGATGCGCCCGGCGCCGAGGAACAGCACGCCCTTCGCCAATCCGTGGCCGAGGACGTGCAGCAGGACGGCGGCGATCGCGGCGCGTCCACCGACCGCGGTGCCCAGGGCCAGCAGGCCCATGTGCTCGATGCTGGAGTAGGCCAGCATCCGCTTGTAGTCGCGTTGGGCCAGCAGCAGTGACGCCGCGAGCACCAGCGACATCACGGCGATCACCACGAGCAGCAGTTGTGCGAATCCGGTTCCCAGCGCGGCATCGGCGATGACCTTCACCCGCAGGATCGCGTAGAAGGCCACCGACAGCAGCACTCCCGACATCAACGCCGACACGGGCGCCGGTGCTTGGCTGTGCGCATCGGGCAGCCAAGCGTGCAACGGCGCCAACCCCGCCTTGGTGCCGAACCCGACGATGAGGAGCACGACTGCGATACGCGTGACGTCCGGATCGAGGCCGTGGGCGACGGCGGTCAGCTCCGCCCAGTCCAGACCGGCTCCGGGCGCCGCGTGCTGCGCGGCGTAGTTGAGCAGGAACGTGCCCAGCAACGCCAACGCGATGCCCGTCGAGCAGATCACCACGTACTTCCACGCCGCCTCCACGGCGGAACGGGTCCGCCGCTGTCCCACCAGGAACGCGGTCACGACGGTGGTGGCTTCGACGGCGACCCACAGCACGCCCAGGTTCGCGGCCAGCACCGCCAGCGACATGGCCGCCAGGAACAACTGGACCAGCAGGCAATGTCGCGCGGCGGTCCGGGCGCCGGCCCGCCCGGCGGCGATCTCGGTGCGCAGGTGGCCAGGTGTCGCCGCCGTGGCCAGGAGGGCGACCGCTCCGATCACGACCAGCATGAACGCGCTCAGCGCGTCCACCCGCACCGAGCCCGCCAACGCGGTGCGCGGGCCGTGGCGGACGACCTCGACGGCGATCGTGACGGCGGCGCAGAGCACGAGGGCGGCGCTCGCGGCGCTCACCCCGGCGGTGGCGCGACGCCATCCGGCCGACGCGTAGATCACGGCGCCGAGGACGGGAACGGCGATGGGAGCCAGGAGGAGGGGCGTCATCAGTCGCGCAGCTCCCTCAGTTCGTCGAGGTCGGTGTCGCCGAAGGTGTCCCTCATGCGCGTCGTCAGGATCTGCAGCACCAGCACGACCATCAGCACGTCCAGGGACACCCCCAGTTCCACGGCCGGTCCCGCACCGGAGGTGGTGAGGAAGCCGACCGCGGTGATGCCGTTGTCCATCAGCAGGAACCCGACCAGCTGGGACAGCGCGCGCCGCCGGGTGACCAGGACGAAGAAGCCGATCAGCACCACGGTCATGCCGACCGGGACGGCCTGCGTCGCCGCCGACGGAGCCAACGCCACCAGGGGTCGCGAGATCGCGTGGCCCAGTAGCGCCAGCACCGCGGCGGCGAGCAGCGAAGACGCCACGTTGACCAACGGCCGGACGTCCCGCCGCTGCTCACCGGCTGCCGCCAGCGCCCGTCGAAGCAGAGCGGGCAGCACTCCCGCGCGGAGCACGAGGAGTCCCACCGCGACGACCCCCAGCTCGACCGACCCGTCCCGCACGGCAAGGACCGCGACGAGAGCCGCCAGCGCCGCTCCTTGCAGCGCGAAGACGCGGATGATGACGGTCAGCTCCCGCCGCCACAGCACGAGCACCGACGTGATCAGCAGCAGTCCGCACGCCAGGTCCAGCAGCTGGACGTAGAGGTCGTGGCTCATCGCGATCTCGGGTGGTCGGTCGTCATGGTGCTTCTCCTCGGATGCTTGTCAGTGCGGCTGTGCCAGGAAGAAGGACGCGGCGACGGCCAGCAGCGCGAGCAGGAACGAACCGGCCAGCAACTCGGGCACCCGGAACAGGCGCAGCTTGGCCGCGAACACCTCGCCCACCGCGAGCAGGCCGCCGAGCAGCGCCACCTTGGCGACGAAGGCCGCGACCCCGACGAGCAGGGCGAGCGGCGCGGCGCTGGTCGCGATGCCCCACGGGACGAACAGGTTCGCCAGCAGCCCGAGGAACACGGTCAGCCGCATCGCCGAGGCCCACTCGACCAGGGCGAGGTCCCGGCCCGCGAACTCCAGGGTCATCGCCTCGTGCACCATCGTCAGTTCCAGGTGCGTGGACGGGTTGTCCACCGGGAGCCGGCCCGTCTCGGCGATGATCACCACACCCAGCGCGACCGCGGCCAGCAGGCTGACCGGGGAGATCACGCGCGCCGGGTCGTGCAAGGCGGAGGTGACGATCGCCCCCAGATCCGTGGATCCGACCCGCACCGACAACGCGAAGATCGACACCAGCAGCGTCGGCTCGACGAGGGCGATGATGGTCATCTCTCGGCTGGCGCCCATGCCGCCGAACGCGGTGCCGGTGTCCAGCCCGGCCAGCGCCAGCGCGACGGTGCCCAGCGCGAGCAGCGCGACCACCGCGAACAGGTCGGCCACCGGACTCACGGCCGACGACGTCGTCACGAACGGAGCCACCAGCGCGACCACCGCCGTCGTGGACACCAGCAGCAACGGCGCGACGCGGAACACCTCGCCGGTGCCGTGCGGTGCGATCGATTCCTTGCGCAGCAGCTTGCGCAGGTCTCGCCACGGCTGGCCGATCCCGGCCCCGGCACGGCCTTCGAGGCGTGCCCGGACCTGGCGCATCATCCCGATCAGGAGCGGTGCTCCCCCGATCACGAGCAGGCACTGGAGAATCCCGCCGATCACGCCCAGCGCGTTCATCGGATCACCACCAGCAAGATCAACAACCCGCACACGGTGTAGAAGCCGTAGCCGAGGTAGCGGTGCATGCTGCCGTTGGCCAGACCCCGGGCGGTTTCGCCCCAGGCCGCGAACAACTTCAGGACGGGCTCGTAAACGCGGCGTTCGAGGCGATCGGGCACCCGCTGGCGGTATTCGACGGCGTGCACCAGGTAGCTCGATTCCCGGTGGTGGGTCACGTCGATGTCCTGTTCCGGTTGCACCACGTCGTCGAAGACCCGTTGCAGCGGCTCGGCGAACGACGTCGCCGTGTACTCCGTGCGGGCGGGCAAGGGTCCCGCACCGCAGTCCCACGACCGCGCGGCGCGCGGGGCTCGTCGTGCCGCGATCAGCCGCACCCCCGCGAAGAAGACGGCGGCGACCGCCAGCAGTGCTGCGATGAGCAGCAACGGCGAAAGCGCACCCGCGACCCCGTTCAACCGCAACGTGATCAGGCCGCTCACGGCGGGTTGCGCGCGACCCGAGATCGCGGTGCTCACGGACGCGATGGCGGGCAGCACCGCGCTCGGCAACAGCGCGAGCACGACGCAGGCCGCACCCGCCAATCCCATCCCGGCCAGCATGCCGGGCGGGCTTTCCACCGCCTCCGCGGCAGCGCTGCTGCGCGGCCGGGCCAGGAACCCCACGCCGAAGGCCTTCACGAAGGTGGCCACCGCCAGCCCGGCGGTCAGCGCCACCGCGGCGACCGCCACCGGCATCACGATCGCCGTGGCCCCGCCCGAAGCGGGCAGCCCGTGGATCAGGGCCTGCAGCAACAGCCACTCGCTGACGAACGCGGTCCCGGGCGGCAACGCCGAGGCCGCCAGCGCTCCGAGTCCGAAGCACCACGTGGTCACCGGCATGCCCGTCCGGAGCCCGCCCAGCTCGTCGAGATCGCGGCTGCCGGTGGCGCGCAGCACCGACCCGGCGGCGAGGAACAGCAACGTCTTGAAGGCGGCGTGGTTGATCACGTGCAGCAGAGCCGCGGCCAGGGCCACGCCCGCCAGCACCCGATCTCCCCCGGAGGCGAAGAGCCCGGCCGCTCCGAGCCCGATCAGCACGAGTCCCATGTTCTCGGTGGTCGAATTCCCCAGCAGGCGCTTGAGATCGGCGCTCATGGCTGCCTGCAAGATCCCGTAGACCGCGGACAGCGCGCCCAGCCCGAGCACCAGCAGCCACCACCAGGCAGGCCCGCCGCCGAGCAGGTCGAAACCGACCCGGGCGATGCCGTAGATCCCGAGGTTGACCATCGCCGCCGACATCAGCGCCGACACGTGGCTCGGAGCTTCGGGATGCGCCCGCGGCAGCCAGGCGTGCAGCGGCAGGACTCCGGCCTTGGACGTGAACCCGGCCAAGGTCAGCACGAACACGACGCCTGCTGCGGTCGGCGTCAGCGTCGCCGCGGCGGCTCGCAGGGCCGGGAACGAATCATCGGCGGCGTGCCCCGCCAGCACGAGCAGCCCGATCATGATCGCGACCGCGCCGAGGTGCGTCATCACGGCGTACCAGCGCCCCGCCACCACCACGGTGTCGCGACGCCGGTGCTCGGCGAGCACCAGCACGAGCGACGTCAGCGCCATCAGTTCCCAGCACACCAAGAACGTGCCGACGCTGTCCGCCGTCGGCACCAGCAGCATCGCCAGCACGAACAACGGCGTCATCGCTTGAACGCACCTGCCGTCGAGCCCGTGGCGGGCGTACCCGATGCCGTACACCGCCACCGCGATCGCCACACCCCCGGTCACCGCCAGGAACAGGCCGCTCAACTCGTCCACCGCGAACGACGCGCCGAACAGCGGCAACAGCGCCGGGAACTCCACCGAGCACGACTGCCCGGCCAAGGCGCCGGCCCCCGCGACCGCACCGCCCGCCCCGACGACGGCCGTCCCCACCCCGACCGGGACGGGACGCATCCGCCGCGGGAACGTCAAGGCCAGCAACGCACTGACCAGCCCGGCGGCCACGGCCGCACCGAGGCCCGCTTCGACGAGGTTCATCGACCGGTCAACTTCCGCAGGCCCTCGACGATCTGCTCCGGGCGAGGCGGGCAACCCGCGATCTCCACGTCGACGGGCACCACGTCCCGCACGGCGCCTTCGACCCCGTACGCCTCGGCGAACGCGCCGCAGTTGCGGGCGCAGTCGCCGACGGCCACCACGAACTTCGGTTCCGGCAGCGCTTCGAAGGTCCGCCGCAACGGTTCGGCCATGTTCCGCGTCACCGGGCCGGTCACCAGCACCGCATCAGCGTGCCGCGGCGAGGCCACCAGCCGGGCACCGTAGCGTTCGGCGTCGTGCACCGGACCGAACGCGGAGCCGATCTCGACTTCGCAGCCGTTGCACGATCCCGCGTCCACGTGCCGGATCTGCACCGACCCGCCTAATTCCGCCGCGAGCGCGGGCTCGTCGCCCGGCTTCGGCGGCGCGGGTTCGGCCACCCGCCCCGTCCTGCGGATCTTGCGCCACAAATTCAGCACAGGGTGCTCCCAATTCCCCTTGGAGCGCGGCGGTCACCCCGCCGACCGGCAGGGCCGGATCTCGGCAGGCGACCGCGGTTCACGCGCTCGCGGACTCGTCGGGCTTGCGCAGGTCGTCGAGCAGTTCGGCCTGCCCGGACAGCACTTTGGTCAGGATCGTCCGCGCCACCGCCATCAGCTCCGCCACGTGCGGGCTGGTCAGCGAGTAGTAGACGGCGGAACCCTCCTTGCGGGTGGTGACGAGCCCGGCCCGGCGCAGCACGGCGAGCTGCTGCGAGAGGTTCGCCGACTCGATCCCGACCTCCGGGAGCATTTCGGAGACGGCGTGCTCGCGTTCGCTCAGCAGCTCCAGCACCCGAATCCGCGCAGGATGCCCCAGCGTTTTGAAGAACTCGGCCTTCAGCTGATACAGCGGCGTGCTCATCCATCTCCCTCCGCGGAACCCGCGACGCGTGCCCCGCCACCAGCGCGCGTCGTGCTCCGGCTCGTACCGGGGAACAAGATGTCAGCAATTGCAAACTTTAGCAACTGTTAGATCAGTGAATGGCGTCGCGAAGGCTCGTCCGGAACGGATGGCGTCGTGCGCGTCGAGCTGGGTGGTGATCGAATCCGCCGTGATCCAGTTCGCGCGGCGCTGCCTACGGCACTCCCCCGCCTCGATCGGGCCTTGTCACCGGCAGGCCGCGCGGAGGTCCGCCAGGAGTTCCGGGCCGGTCCAGGTGTCGCGGCGGTCCGGTGGTGTCTTCTCCGCTCGCTTGACCAGTTCCACGACTCGGGCCGAGGCCGGCGCGGGCAGCGAGTGGCGGGTGGCCATGGCGACGACTTCGCCCTGCAGCATGTCGATCTCGGTGACCCGCCCGCGTTGCAGATCTTCCCACGTGGAGGAGCGGGCGTGCGGGTCGATGGCCAGGATGCGGCGGGCCACGCGGCGGAACACCGCGTCGGGAAACCGCAGCAGCCGTGGGATGAGCGCGGGCGGGATCGGCATGAGCTTGGCCGGTTCGACGCCCTCCGCGCGGAAGGCGGCGAGGGCTTCGCGTTGGCACAGCGCGAGGCAGGCGCGGAAGGAGCGCTGTTCGAGCTGGGTGCGCAGCGGGAGCCCGGACAGTGCGTTGAGCGCGTTGTTGAGGTTCATCAGCAACTTCGCGTGCTGCACGCCGCGCATGTCGGCGTGCGGCTGCACGGCGAGGTCCGCCTCGGCCAGGGTGGCGATGAGGGGCCGGGCCGCCGGGACGTCGTCCAGCATCAGCGCGCCCTCGCTGCCCTGGTGGAAGTGTCCGGGCCGGGTCTGCACGACGTTGTAGGGCACCATCCCGGCCAGCACGGTGTGCTCGGGCAGCTCGGCGCGCAGCAGCTCCGCGTTGTGCAGCCCGTTCTGGAGGCTGCACACCACGGTCCGCTCGTCGAGGTGCGGGGCGAGGTCGCGGGCGGCGGTGACCGTGTCCGCGGATTTGACGGTGATGAGCACGATGTCCGCTCCGGCGACGGCGTCCGGCCCGGTGGCGGTCCGTAGCGCGGACGCGGGGACGTACCGGGGCGGGCGGCTGCCACCGGTCACCGACACCCCGTCGTCCTGCACGACGGCCATGGCCTTGGCACGGCCGATCAGCGTGACGTCGGCGACCGGCGCGAGCCGGCCGCCGAGGTAGCCGCCGATGCTGCCTGCGCCGAACACCGCGATGCGCGGAAGCGCCTGGGACACGGGAGGATTCCGCCTTTCGTGGTCGTGCCGGCAGGGAGGTCAGGCGACCGCGTCGGCCGCGGCGCGGCCCGCGTTGCGCCCGGAGAACAGGCAGCCGCCGAGGAACGTGCCCTCCAGCGCGTTGTAGCCGTGCACACCGCCGCCGCCGAACCCGGCGGCCTCCCCGACCGCGTACAGCCCGTCGATGGGACGCCCGTCGGAGCCGAGGGCGCGGGAGTCGAGATCGGTCTGGATGCCGCCGAGCGTCTTGCGGGTCAGCACGTGCAGCTTGACGCCGATCAGCGGGCCGGCGGCGGGGTCCAGGATTCGGTGCGGCGCGACGGTGCGGCTGAGCCGGTCGCCGAGGAAGCGGCGCGAATTGCGGATGCCCTGCACCTGCGAGTCCTTGCTGTAGGGGTTGGCGATCTGCAGGTCGCGGGCCTCGATCTGGCCGCGCAGCGACGCGGCGTCCAGCAGCGGCCGGTCGGTCAGGCCGTTCATCTTCGCCACGAGCTCGTCCAGGCCGGTCGCGACGACGAAGTCCGCTCCGCGGTTCTTGAACGCCTCCACCGGCCCGGTCGCGCCCTTGGACAGGATGCGTTCCCGCAGGACCGCTTTGCGGTCGCCGCTGGTGAGGTCGGGGTTCTGCTCGGAGCCCGACAGGGCGAACTCCTTCTCGATGATCTTCTCGGTGAGGATGAACCAGGAGTGGTCGTGGCCGGCGATGTCCTCGGTGGTGCGCAGGTGCTTGAGCGTGCCGAGCGTGTCGTAGCCGGGCAGGCACGGGTCGGGCAGGCGGCGGCCGAGCGCGTCGAACCACATCGAGGACGGCCCGGGCAGGATCCGGATGCCGTGACCGGGCCACACGGGGTTCCAGTTCTGGATTCCTTCGGTGTAGTGCCACATCCGGTCGCGGTTGACCAGCCGCACCCCGGCGGCGTCGCTGATCTGGAGCAGCCGCCCGTCGACGTACTCGGGAACGCCGGTGACCATGTTCTTCGGTGCGGTGCCGAGCCGCTTCGGCCAGTGCGCGCGCACCAGGTCGTGGTTGGCACCGATGCCGCCACCGGCGAGCACGACGGCCTGCGCGGTCAGCTCGAAGGAACCGGCCGCGTCCCGGTTGGACGCCACTCCGCGCGGCGAGGAGTCCTCGGCCAGCACGGTTCCGCGCACTCCCGTCGCCGCCCCGTCCTGGATGACGAGCTCGTCGACCTGGTGGCGGTGGTGGAAGGTGAGCAGCCCTTCGTCGGCGGCCCGCTGGGCGCTGCGCACGAACGGCCCCACCACTCCGGTGCCCGTGCCCCAGGCGACGTGGAAGCGCGGGACGGAGTTGCCGTGCCCGTCGGCGCGCAGGTCACCGCGTTCGGCCCACCCGACCATCGGGGTGAACTTGATCCCGTGCGCGTCGAGCCAGGACCGCTTCTCCCCCGCGGCGAAGTCCACGTAGGCGCGCGCCCAGCGCACCGCCCACGAGTCCTCGTCCTCCAAGCGGTCGAACTGCGCGCTGCCCTGCCAGTCGTTCCACGCGAGTTCGGCGGAGTCCTTGACGCCGAGGCGCCGCTGCTCGGGCGTGTCCACCAGGAACAGGCCGCCGAACGACCAGTACGCCTGACCGCCGAGGTTGGCCGCGCTCTCCTGGTCGACCAGCGCCACCTTCCGCCCGCGAGCGGTCAGCTCGTGCGCCGCGACCAGCCCCGACAGGCCTCCTCCGACCACGATCACGTCCGCGTCCACCACTGCCACCGCCCGTTCGTCGCTCACCGTTGCGCGGACCCCAGCTTGCTTCGGTCCGGTGCCCGGTGACCAGCTCGTTCGTCCGGGAGACGCAGTAGGTTTGTCACCCGGTGATGAACAGGAGGCGCCCATGAGCACGTCCGAACGGGTCCAGGTGGTCGATCAGGTCCGGTCCCGGCTGTCCGACCTGACCGATGCGACCCTCGACGCGGTCCGCACCGCCGTGCCCGCGTACCGGGACGTGCGCGGCGATCAGCTCCGCGACGTCGAAGCGATCACCTCGTGGGTGCTGGTCCGGTTGCTGCGGGCGTGGGCGGAGGGCGGCGGTGTCCTCGACGACGCCGACCGCGGCCGGTTCCGCGGCATCGGCGCCGCGCGCGCCGAGGACGGCCGCCCGCTCACCGCCGTGCTGCGCGCCTACCGGGTGGCGGCGGTCGCCGCGACCGACCACCTGCGCGAGCTCGGCCGCGGCAGGCTCGACGTCGACGACGTGGCCGACCTCACCACGGTGCTGCTCACCGCGTTGGACGACCTGTCCGAATCCCTCATGGCCGGGTACGGGGCCGCGCGCGACCGCCTCGGCGCCGACCTCGACCGCGCCCGTCGCGACCTGTTGGACGACCTGCTCGTCGGCAGGCAGTCCTCCGCCGGAGCGCTCGCCGACCGCAGCCGCGAACTCGGCGTCGAACTCGCCCCGGAACCGTCGCTGCTCATCGTCGAATCGACCGATTCCGGTGCTGCCATCGAAGAATCCGCCGCCCACGACCTGTTCGCGGACGCCGCAGCCCGGCCGCTGCTCACCCTGCACGGACCGCGCGCGGTGCTGCTCCTGAACGTCCGCCCCGGTCCCGAACTGGACGAGGCGTGCCGAGAGCGGGAATGGCGCGGTTGCCTCATCGTCGGCCACCCGATCACGGCCGTCGCCGCGAGCCACCGCCTGGCCGCCCACGCGCTCGACACCGCCCCCGCCCACTCGTTCCGCGACCGCGCCCTGCTCGACGAGGGCGACGCCCGCTTCCTGAGCGTGCTCGCGGCCCGCCCCGACGCGGACCCCGCCGCCGTGGTCCGCGCGGTCCTCGGCCCGATCGCCGCCCCGTCCCAACGGCACCTGCTCGACGGCCTCGCCGCGTTCCTGGCGGCCGACACGGTCACCGACGCGGCGAACCGGCTGCACCTGCACCCGCAAACCCTGCGCTACCGCCTGCGCCGCGTCCGCGACCTCACCGGCCGCGACCCGCACGACCCGTGGCACCACCTCGTCCTCGCCGCCGCAGCACAACTCCACCGCCCGGACGGCCAGACCCGCTGACCACGAGCGAAGGCCTACCTCGTGATTCACGAGGTAGGCCTTGAAGAAACCGGTGCGAAGTTGGCAGCGGCGGTTACGCACCCCGCTGGATGTGCGTGAGGAACGCCGACCACTGCGATGCCCCGAGGACGAGGACGCCACCGTCACGATCCTTCGTGTCCCGTACCGCGCACGCCCCATCCGGCAACGTGGCGATCTCGACGCAGTTGCCCGAGTTCCCGGTGTAGCTGGAAACCCGCCACGACAGCTGCGGCAGCTCAGATCTGGTCATTTCTGCGACTCCGAACAAGGATCCTGCATAGCCCGGCCCCCACCATATCGATCAGCTCGACGGACCCGTCGTGCGTCAGCGCTCGTCGAGCGCTCGCAGGTGTTCGTCGCAGGCGGCGACAAGGCTGTCCAGCGCCAGTTCGCCCTTGGCTGCGGAGGCTGCGGACGGCTGCCCGATCACGCCATTGCCGCTGTATGCGTTCACTCCGGTGACCAGCAGGTGAGCTCGATCGTCAGCTCGGTGATCGGCGTCCTGGTATCCGTCGCCGACGAGCTCCGGGTGCGCGTGCAGGAGCAGCGATGTCTCGATCTCTCCGGCGTGCATGTCCTGATGGGCGTTCAAGACAGCACCGGCGGCGTCCCGTGCGCGCGTCCAGTCGTCGCGGCCGGGGAACAGCGCCACGCTCGGCTCGTCCACGTTGGCCTGCTGGGCGATGTTGGACAGCACGTAGTTGCCGCCGTGCCCGTTGACCAGGATCAGCTTCGTCACGCCGGACCTGCGCAGCGACGAGCGGATGTCGTCGACCATCGCGATCAAGGTGGCGGCGCTGATGCTGACCGTGCCGGGGAAGTCCTCGTGCTCGTGGGAGCAGGACACGGTGATCGGCGGCAGCAGGAACAGGTCGTAGTGCTCGGCGATGCGGTTCGCGATCAAGCAGGCGATCACGGTGTCGGTGATCAACGGCAGATGCCCGCCGTGCTGCTCGAAGCTGCCCACCGGCAACACCGCCACCCGAGCTCCACGAGCGGCTTCATCAGGCGAGGTCGCAGTGCTGAGCAGGTGCACGCCGGTCTCCATCGGGCTCGTCACGTCAACGTCGTCCGCAGGGTACGACTCAACCGGCGCCCGCGAAGCGCGCTCCACCGACGAGCGAAGGCCTACCTCGTGATTCACGAGGTAGGCCTTGAAGAAACCGGTGCAAGTTGGCAGCGGCGGTTACGCACTCTGCTGGATGTGCGTGAGGAACGCCGACCACTGCGATGCCCCGACGACGAGGACACCACCTTCGCGATCCTTCGTGTCCCGGACAGCGCACGCCCCGTCCGGCAAGGTGGCGATCTCGACGCAGTTGCCGGTGTTGCCGGTGTAGCTGGAAACCCGCCACGACAGCTGCCGCAGCTCAATCCTGGTCATGACAGCGACCCTCACAATGCTCTCGGTCTACCTGTACTGGGACTTCACCTTACCGATCAGCTCTCGCGACTGATCAGGCGTGAGAGCCACGTTACGGAGACGCCGGTAAGCATTTGCGTGAGCTTCAATGACAGCCGCCTCCTCCGGGTAGTTCGCACCAGCGATGTCCTCGACGTAGACCACGGCACCCGTCGATTCGAGCTGGAGCACCACGAACGCGCTCTTCGCCATGAATGCGCCATCTGTACCGGCAGACGGACTCGGGCGGAACGGCAGGATGCGGAGTTCCAGGTTCGGCAGCGCAACCAGCTCTTCAAGCAGTCCCAACTGCTGTCGCATGATCAAGTCATCACCGATCACTCTGTGCAGCGTCGCCTCGTGCAGGATGACGTCGACGTGCGGAGCGTCCGCTTTCATCAGGACGTCCCGTCGCCGAAGGCGAACTTCGACCTGGCTATCCAGCTCTTGCCGCGACGCGAACGGATATCCCGCAGTCAACACCGTTCGCGCATACTCCTCGCACTGCAAGATTCCCGCGATCAGCTCGTTCTCGTAGATCGTGAGTGCGGACGCTTCGGACTCCAGGACCAGGAAGCGACGGAACCAGTCGGGAACGTTGTCCCGGTAAGTGCCACGCCGACGCGGCGTAGGCACTGCCGCGAGCCGAAGTGCTTCCGCAGCTTGAGAATCGTTGGCTTGGTAGAGCTCTAGCAGCTTGCCGACCTCGTCCGATTTGATGCTTTGCCTGCCGTTCTCCATCTTCGAGATCTTCGCCGTCGAACAGCCCAAGTGATCGGCAGCCACCGCAGCGGTCAATCGCTGCGTCTCGCGGAGGCGCCGGAGCAAGATCCCGAGCTGGATCAGTACAACTTGCGGGTCCTTCGCCGACAAGATCGTCTCCTTCTCGCTCTGCCCGACGAGCCGCAACGACCGACTCGATCTGGGTTCACCCATCAAGGGCATAGGTTACTCGAAACTTTCGCGTTACTGTCTCGTTGTCAGTCGCCGCGATGTTCACGCTATCTCACTGAACGTGTTCCCCGGCGAGCACACCGTGCCAAATCCGCTCAGCGGCGCTGACTCGCTCTCCCCCGCCGGGCGGACCCCGACCGTTCGGCCGGGGTGCCCCGGCACCGGGCCGCTCCCCGGCTGGTGTCGGTGGCCGGGCCGTGTGACGTGCTCCCCCGAGCGTCACGGGCCAGCCCGGCCGCACGGCTCGTCTCCCGGTCGTGCGGCCGGGTCCGGCCGCATTCACCAGGCCCTGCAACGCGAATCGCATTCCGGCGGTCCGCGAATACCGGACAGAACGGCGTCTGATGACGACACGCGATTACGGACTTCCCTGCGCGTGGCACTACGACCACCGTCGCGGGATCACGCTGCGCTGGGGACGACCCGACGGCTTCTTCACCGTGCACGGCGGTGATCAGCGCGGCAAGCGCGGCGATCACGCGCTGCTCGACACCGTTCGGGTCACCCAGGCCTGGCAGGACGAACTCGACGTCGCCCACAAGGCGCGTGAGTGGGCGCGCGCCAACCCACCTCGAAAAGCCACGACAGGAGAACACCGGTGATGGATCGCGACCCCGACCGGCTCACCGCCCTCGACCTCACGGCGGAGCTGTCCGAGACCGAGCTGAAGATCGCCCGATCGCTGATCTGCGGAAGGTCCAACTCCGAGATCGGCGCCGAGATCGACCGAGCCGAGGACACCGTCAAAACCGCGCTGCGCAAGACGTTCCAGAAGACCGGCGCCACGACCCGAGCCGCGCTGGTGACCTGGATGTACGAGTCAGGGCACGTCATTCCCGGCGCCGAGGACTTCCCCGGCACGCCAGTGCGCCCTGCGGTCCTCGTTCGCGCCGCCGAACCGCTGTTGACGACGATCACCTCGGACGACCCCGCGCAGGTGCCCCGAATCCGGCGGCGGATCGTCGAAGCGCGCGGCGATCTGGCGAGGGCCATGGCCAGCCTCGGCAATCTCTGAGATGGACATCGGTCGCCGCCTTGCCTTGCGAGGCACTGACTTCGCTCGTCCCGAGCCGGTCCCGGCATCGGCGACTTGGGCCGCCGGGCCGACCGACGGCAAGTGGCACTGCGTCGAGCAGGACCGGTTCGGGTTCTTGCGGTGCTGGTGCGGTCATGACGTTCGCGGGCCGGTCCACCTGCGGCGCTTCAAGCCGCTCGACGGCTCCCGCGGCCGCACGATCTGCGCCGCGGGCGAAGCCGAAATCGCATCGGCCGCCGCGCCGAACCGCCTCTCCCCTGGACGCCTCCACTGGGCCGAATGCCGCGCGTCAAGCACCTGGACGCACCGGCGCCAAGGGGTTCGTTCGCGAGGATTCGCCGGGGTCTTCGCGGGCTACGGTTGATTTCACGACGCCAACGAGAACCGAATACGCGACCGATGGAGGAACGGCCCATGCCCGAATCTGCCATCAAGGACCCGAACAAGGGTTACGTAGCGCTCCTCGGCTGGAGTCTCAACGCGGTGGAAGCCCTCGACCGGTTCGACCGGCGCTACGTCGTCGTGGCCCCGGACTGGATCGAGGAGTACTGCTCGGAACACGACATCCCGTACGTGAAGTGGAACTTCGAGCGGCTCAACGACCGTTCCATGGAGATCGCGGAGATCCTGCAGGAGGAGGGCGTGGACGTCGCGATCCCGCTGTTCGAGGAGACCGTGGAGTGGGCGGGCGCGATCAACTCCGTCCTGCTGGGCAACCCTCGCCTGCTGGGCCAGTCGATGCTGTTGCGGGACAAGGCCTTGATGAAGCGCCGGGCGCAGCTGGGCGGCATCCGGGTCGGGATCTTCGAGGAGGCCCACGACCGGGACGACGTGATCCGGTTCCTCAAGCGGGTCAACCAGACGCTGCTCAAGCTCGACGGGGACCCGAACGATCCGATCCACGTCAAGGCGTTCGACAAGGCCGGGTGCCTCGGGCACCGCGTGATCCGCACGCCCGACGAGATCGACGCGATCCCCGACGAGGAGTTCCCGGTGCTGATGGAATCGCACCTGGACGGCTGGGAATTCGCCGTCGAGGCGTGGATTCACAACGGGAAGATCATGTTCCTGAACATCTCCGAGTACGTGACGCTCGGATACTCGGTGTTCGTCCCGGCGACCCCGGCCCTGGAACGGTACCGGCCGCAGATCACCGAGCAGATCGAGAAGCTCATCAAGACCTTCGACATCGAGTTCGGCTTCGTGCACCCCGAGTACTTCGTCACCAGCGACGGCGAGATGTACTTCGGCGAGGTCGCCTACCGGCCACCGGGGTTCAAGGTGTTCGAGCTGCTGGAACGGGCCTACGGGTTCAACGCCTACCAGGGCTTGGCGCTGGCCTTCGACCCGAAGACGACCGAGGAGGAGATCGAGGCGTTCTTCCCGCGCGAAGTCGTCGACGCCACCGGGGTGGCGGGCTGCTTCGGCGTGTACCCGCGCCGCCGGGTCGTCAGCGAACTGCAAGTCCCGGAGGAGACCGAGGACGACGACTACTATGAGTCGCACGACCTCTCGGCCCCGCAGGAGGAAACGGTGACGAAGCGGACCGCGTTCGGCACCCACTGGGGCCTGGTGTACTTCTTCGGTGACGACCCCCACCGGATGCGCGACCTGTTGAAGCGGCAGGAAGAGCTCGACTTCTACGTCTGAGGGCGCAGGAGAACCAACCGAGGGAAGCCCTTGAAACCGACCGTCGACGTCACGGGTGCGGCCACGACGCTGGACAAGCGCGTGGTCTCGCTCGACGACGCCATCCGGGCCATGGCCGAGACCCGCGATTTCGGCAAGCACGCGAAGCTGCGGCGAGTGCTGGAGGCGCTGCGCCGCGTCCTGCGCCTGCCCGGCGGACCCGCGGCGGTCCAGGCCAGGGCGCAGGCGCTGGAAGAAGCGGGCCTGTTCGGCGGGACCGACTGGGCGTCGCCGGAGATCCTCATCCCGTCGCTGGCCGGGCCGGGCCTGCGCTGCGGCGACGCGGACACGGTGGTGATGGAGGCGACCAGCGAGCTGCGGCTGCTCGCCGTCGCGCGCGGCGAATTCGAGCACCCGACGCTCGCCGCCGACGACGCGCACCAGTTCCTGTCGCAGGTGCTCGCGATGAACCTGGAGCTGCTGTTCACCCCGCCGAACGAGGCGGAGCGCAACGCGCAAGGCCGGAACGCGCAGCTGATCCGCGACCTGTTCCGGCACCTCGCCGACGGCGTCGGCTACGACGTCGTGCTGGACCGGCTCGTCGACGAGATCTGGCGGATCCTGCGCCAGCGACCGATCCAGGTCGACCAGGTGCAGTCCCTGATCACCCGGATCGCCGTCTACCGCGGTGACCCGGACGTCGACCTGGGCGCGTCGACCGGCCAAGGGCTCGACCGGCTGATCACCAGCCTGTTCGGGACGACCGAGGCGTGCCGGGACGACCCGGGCGTCGAGGTGTTCCGCTCCCGGCTGGAAGCGATGGACACCAGCGCGCTGCAGTACGAGGCCAGCGGTTTCGCGCGCGCCATGCACGACACCGGCCTGGTGTCGCCGTACCACGCCGAGCTGCTGCGGTTCCTGCTGCACGAGAGCGAC
This sequence comes from Saccharopolyspora sp. NPDC002578, assembly GCF_053592695.1. Classification (NCBI taxonomy): domain Bacteria; kingdom Bacillati; phylum Actinomycetota; class Actinomycetes; order Pseudonocardiales; family Pseudonocardiaceae; genus Saccharopolyspora; species Saccharopolyspora sp. NPDC002578. Next base: position 32,315 of record NZ_JBSFWJ010000036.1, read on the forward strand.
TACCTCGTCGGCGAGGCCCTCGGCTTGTCCGACACCGGGCGCAACTGCCACCTGCGCTACCGCGACGTGGTGCACCGGCTGGTGGAGGAAGCGGTGCACCCGCAGACCGCGCAGTGCGTCTACGGGCTCGCGCTGCTGCTCGACCGCGGCGTGCTGCACGAACCACCGGTGGTTCCGGCGCTGTGGCGCCAGCTCGCGCTGGAACTCTCCCCCGTGGCGCGGGAACGGCTGGTGGCCGTGTTCGGCGACCAGCCGAGCCCGGAGGCGCGGTTGACCGCCGGCGTGCTGTCGATGCTGGGCCAGCCGCTCGGCGTCGGGCAGGGTGACAACCCGACCTGCCAATCGGCCCGCGCGCTGTCGATGTGGGCCTACAACGACCCGGACTACCTGCTGCAGATCGTGGTCTGGGCGGCGCGCGACGACGAGATCATCATGCACTTCGAGGGGCAGCCGATCTCCTCGAAGGACAGCGCCTCCGGAGTCGCCACCGCGCTGCCCTCGGACCTCGACCCCGTGTCGTCCGTCGTCGTCCCCCACCTGGACCGGATCTACGCCGAGATGGGCCGCCGCTGCGCGGACCGCCCCGGCGACCCGCACCGGTGGGTCAACCCCGAGTTCCACGGCTGGTGGGCCGGGCGCGGATTCTGGATCAACGTGGACGTCGCGACCGGGAACCTCATCGACCTCGACGAGTTCCTGCGGCGCTTCCACGCCGGTTACCACCCCGACTACAACGGCGGGCGACCGCTGATCCACCCGCAGCCCGCCGGGATCGCCGTCACCGACAGCGCGGCCCGCTACGTCGGCTGGCACGCGATCACCATCCTGCGCGTCGCGCCGGATCCGCAGGACGTCGTGCGGGTGTACTTCTTCAACCCCAACAACGACAGCGGGCAGGACTGGGGCGACGGCGTCGTCGTCTCCACCGCGGGCAACGGGGAACGGTTCGGCGAGGCGTCGCTGCCGTTCGACCAGTTCGCCTCACGGGTCTACATCTTCCACGTCGACCCGCTCGAACGCGGCGAACCGGAGCGGGTTCCCTCGGCGGACGTCGCCCGGATCATCGGCTACCTGGAGCGCAGCTGGGGCCGAGACCGGCTCTCACCGGGCACCTTGCAAGCCGCGGAGGCCCCGCAGAGCTGAGCCCCAAAAGGGTCCACTGTGGATGATCCCGATGGTCGTGTCCGTGTCGGCGCGATCGACGCCGGAGATCGCAATGGCGGAGGGATCGGCCACTTGCGCGCACGCCCGCTCGACCGCTGAGCGCGGATCGGCGCGAGAACGCCCCGGTCGGCGCAGGTGACCGGCGGGGACGACACTGATCGCATGCGACAACGAGTCAGCATGATCACGCTCGGCGTGGCGGACCTGGATCGCGCGCGGCGCTTCTACGCCGCGCTCGGATGGCGCCCCTCTGCCGCGCCGAGCGACGACATCACCTTCTTCCAAGCCGGGGACATGGTCCTCGCGCTGTGGGATCGCACCCGGCTCGCCGAGGACAGCGCCGTCGAGGACGCGCCCGGCTGGGGCGGGGTCACCTTGGCGCTCAACCTCGGCTCCCGCGAGGAAGTGGACACGGCGATCGACGAGGCCCGCCGCGCCGGAGCCACCATCGGCCGCGAACCTGCGGAGACCTCCTGGGGCGGCTACAGCTCGATCTTCCTCGATCCGGAAGGCCATCCCTGGGAGGTCGCGTACAACCCCTACTGGCCCCTCACGGAAAACGGCGGAGTGAAGCTGCCGTGACGGCAAGCGAGAACGCGTAGCGCAGCCCCGGAAAGCCGTGGGCACCGAGGAATTCGTTGGCCTGAAAGAGAGTTGGCTCTCGCCGCGGCCACCTGGTGCTGCCCCGGAGCCGCGGATCGGAACTCCGGAAATCCGCCCATGGCACGAGCCGATCCTGCTAGCGTGTCGGCCGCGCGCGGATCGACTCGAAAGTCGATCAGCCGCAATTCACTGGGGAACTGAGGGGTTGGCAACAGTGTTCGACAAATCATCGCGCTTCATCGCCGTCGTGTCCTCGACCGCGCTGATCGCGCTCGCCGGGCCCGCCGCCGGCGCACAGGCCGCTGAAGGCGGCGAAGCTAAGGGCGCCAAGGACGTTCCCGTCTACTTCGTGCACGGCTACGGCTACGAGGACTACGACGGGGACGGGAAGGAAGAGAAGGGCAAGGACTGCTCCAAGACGTGGGGTTCCGCGCTGGACTACTTCAAGGAACAGGGCTGGGACGAGGACAAGCTCATCACCGTGGGCTACTACCCGGACGACAAGTGCGACGTGGACATCAATCCCGCCGACGAGTCCGACGCGACCCGCGACACCAAGATCCAGTACGTCGCCCAGGACCTGGCCGCCTACATCAAGAAGAAGCACGGCGACCAACCGGTCAACATCGTGGCCCACTCGATGGGCGGGCTGATCACGCGCACCGCGATGTTCGGCCACGAGCACTGGGGCGAGCAGAAGTTCCCGAAGATCAACGTCGATCAGATCGTCACCCTCGGCACACCGCACAAGGGCGTGATCTGCAAGGGCTCGTGCACCGGCACGACCCAGTGGCAGCAGATGGACCCCGGCTCCAAGTTCATCGAGGTGCTGCACGACTACAAGCTGACCGATGACTGGGCGAAATCGACGGACTGGAGCTTCGTCGGCTCCAACCAGGACGAGACGGTCAACGGGAACTCGGCCATCGACCTGGACCACCACGCCGACCACAAATACCGGTACTGGGACGGCAACCGAGCGCCGTCCAACGACGCCTGCAAGGGCCAGGAGCCGCTGGTCACGCACTGCGGCATCCGCACGCTCAAGAACAACGGCGAGAACCCCGACGGCGATCCCGGCGACGCCGACGGCGACTACAACCTCAACTACTGGAACGCCGACGACGGCAAGCGCCACGAGACCCGCAGCGGATGGGCTCCGCTGAAGACCGCGGCCCTCGCCATCTCGCGGGGCGACGACGCCTAGTTGCACGCCCCCGGCAGCGACGCGGCGGCCCATCCGGCATCACCGGATGGGCCGCCGCGCTGTTCGACGTCAGCGGTCGAGCGCCCGCTCCCCGTCCTCGCGCAGGGCAGTCACTTTCCAGATTCGTTCACATCACCGGCATCACCCTGCCAGCGGGCCAGGTCGTCGCGCGTGCGCCGCGTGTCGGGGTGCTCAGAACCGAGCACCCGGAGCCGATCAGCGAGCAGAGTTGCGAACCCGTCGACCGCACCCGCCGCATCACCGGCTTCACCGCGCCAATGGGCCAGGCTGTGCCGAGTGGACAAGATGGAGGGGTGATCCGGACTGAGTACCCGGCTCTGGTCGGACAACACGTCCTGAAGTTCTGCGACCGCACCCTTCGCGTCCCCGACTCGACCTCGCCAGTAGGCAAGGTTGTGCCTGGTGATCAGGACGTCCGGATGACTCGGACCGAGCACGCTGGACTCATCGGCGTACAGTTCCTGAAATTCCGCGACCGCACCGGCGGCGTCACCGGATTTCCCGCGCCAGTAAGCAACATCGTTGCGAGTCATCAGAGTCCTCGGGTGATACGGGCCGAGCACGCGAAATTGATCGACCAGCAATTCTTCGAGCTTCGCGATCGCGTCCATCACATCGCCGACCTTGCCTAGCTGGTTGGCCAAGGTACGGCGGGTGGAAAGGGTGTTGAAGTGGTCCGAGCCGAGCGACCTGCATTCATCGGCCAGCAGGCCCTCGATGTCGACGATCGCCGCGCCTCCTTCCTCCGTACTGCCCTTCAAATAGGCCAAGTTGTGACGAGTGGTCAGAGTATCGATGTGCTCCTGGCCGAGCCGTTCGGTGCTCTCTGCGAGCAATTGTTCGTACTCGGCGACCGCCTTCGCCACATCGCCGACCGCCTCCCGAAAGCGGGCCAGCTCGTGGCGAGTGTAGAGAGTGTCGATGTGGCCGACACCGAGCACTCGGGATCGATCGGTAAGGAGGTCCTCGAGTTCCCCGACAGCCCCTGCCGTATCTCCGGATTCACCGTGCCAGCAGGCGAGGTTATGGCGGATGGCCAGGGTGTCCGGATGATCCGGGCCGAGCCGCTGCATAGCGTGAGATCGGAGGGCTGTGAAGTACTCGGCGGCTTCGGTGACGCGTCCTGCCGCGCCTCTGCTGTTGCCGGCGCGGGAGAGCACGGGGTGCCAGAGCCGGGTTCGCCGGTGGAGCGTGTCGGTGTTCGTGCGCAGGACCTGTCCGTATTCGGTGTCGCGTTCGATCTGCGGCCATGCGCTCATGAGAGCGTCGGCGGCGGCGTGGGCAACGATGGCGAGCTGTTCGTCTCCGAGCCGATCACGGGTGGATCGCTGGACGAGTTCGTGGATTCGAACGCTGCGATGGGGGTCGTCGGAGTCGACGATGACCAAGCTGAGGCGATTGAGGCCGTGCAAGGCCTCCCGTACGTCCTCAGCCTCGACCGGCTCTGCAGCACCGAGCCTGGTAGCGAGATGCTCCAGGACCGCCGGAGCGGTCAAGACCGCATCGGGGATGCCATTGGGATCGAGTACGGCGGCGAGCTCCAGCACGGGCAACGCCAGCCCGGCGGGCGCCAGTTGGTCGGCCAGTTCCATCGAGAGCGACCACGTGGCGGCCAGTGTGGCACGGTGGTCGTCGGGCAGGCTCTCCGGCTCGGGCACTACTTCGTGCAGTCGTCTGCGTTGATCCACGAACCGTTGCAGGTATGCGGCGCAGGTCAGCTTCCGGTCGGTGAGGTAGGCAGCGGCCTGAGCCAACGCGACGGGGAGATACCCGAGCTCGGCCGCAAGTTCGGCGGCGCCGTCGGCCGACGCCGAGCTGTCAGCCAGCTTGGTACGCAGGTAGGCGGTTGCTTCGACCGCGGTGAACGTGCCGACTTCGATCAGGTGGCCGCGACGGGTGAGGGCGGCATCTCGGCGACGAGTGGTCACGACCACGCGTCCGGTCAGCTGTCGCGGTGGCCACAGCCCACGCAGGTCACTCGGCTTCTGCACGTCGTCGAGAACGATCAGCCATCGACGGTCGGTGGCAGCCAACCACTCCAGGAAACGGTCGCTCGCTTCCTGGTCGTCCCGTTCGCCAGCGCTCTGACCGATCTTCACCGCCGCCGTGGCATAGCTCGACACGATCGCTTCCTGCGCCGCCGCCGTAATCCACACCAGCAGGTCGACCTGTCCGGTATCCCACATCAGACGTGCGAACTCAGCCACGAGCTGCGTCTTGCCCGCACCACCCATCCCAGCGAGCACCGCCGTACTCCCGGCACCAATGGCATCGGCCAACGGAGCGCTCAGATCGCGCTCCTGAAAGCGGTCGGCACCCAGCGGCACCACCCCGACCCGGCACGGCCACCGCACTTCCGGTGCGTGGTGATGATGCACTCCTCCCACGTAGGCATCACCGTGAACGCTCGCGGCTTGAACGGCATTTCGGACCGCACCGCTGATTTCGTTGGAGGTGCCCAAGGGCTCAGCCATGTGATCAGTATGACAACTCCGACAAAGCGCCACCTTAGGATTTCCTGGACGAGGCCTGAGTTCCGCGTCCCTGATCCAAAGACCTTCGGGAGAAGACTCCAACCTGCTTACGTGGCTCGGGCACCTGTTGAGGCTGCGGGCAACGCCCCGGCCCGGTGGGGCGCCGACGGATCGGCGCCCCAGCGGTGCTCAGTCCTCCAGCAGGTCCTCGATGGTGATCGGGATGTGGCGGATTCGGGTGCCGGTGGCGTTGAAGATCGCGTTGGCCACCGCGGCGGCCATGCCGACCGCGCCGATCTCGCCGACTCCGCGCGCGCCGACCGGGTTGTGCAGGGTGTCGGGGTGCTCGACGAAGTGCACGTCGATGTCGGGGATGTCCGCGTGCACCGGCAGCAGGTAGCCGGCGAAGTCGCCGTTGGCGATGCGGCCGTTCGGTTCGACCTCCATGCCCTCGTGCAGCGCCGCCGACACGCCCCAGATCATGCCGCCGCTGAGCTGGCTGCGGGCGGCCTTCTCGTTGATGATGCGGCCCGCGTCGAACACGCCGAGCAGCCGCGACACCCGCGCCTCCCGGGTCCAGCGGTGCACCCGGACCTCGCAGAACTGGGCGCCGAACGAGCTGAACGAGTGCTTCGTCAGCTCCTCCCCCGGCGCCGAGGACCCGGTGGCCGATAGGGAATCCCGGCCCACGGACCGCAGCAGCTCGTCGAACGGCATGCTCCGGCCGTCGGCGAACAGGTGCCCGTCGGCGTAGGTGACCTCGGCTCCGTCGAACGGTGCGCCCGGCTCGGCCGCCAGCTCCAGCAGGGAGTCGAGCACCGCGGAGGCGGCGACCATCACGGCCGAACCCGCGCTGGCGGTGGCCGTGGAACCACCGGACATGCCGCCCGGCGGCAGCGACGAGTCGCCCAGCCGCGGCGTGACCCGCTCCGGCGCGATGTCCAGCGTTTCGGCGCCCACCAGCGACAGCACGGTCAGCAGGCCGGTGCCCGGGTCCGCGCCGCTGGTGGCGACCTCGGCCCCGCCGTCCGCCCCGAGCGTGACCCGCACCGAGGCGGGGAAGCGCAGCGCGGGGAACATGGCGGTGGCAGTGCCGACCCCGACCAGCCAGTCGCCGTCGGTGCGCCCGGCCGGGGTGCGCTGGTCCCAGCCGAAGCGCTGCGCGCCGATCCGGAAGCAGTCGTCGAGGTACTTGCTCGACCACTGGAGGTCTTTTCCGGGCGGTGCCAGCGAATTGTTCCGCAGCCGCAGCTCGATCGGGTCCATCTCCAGCTTCACCGCGAGCTCGTCGATCGCGCTCTCCAGCGCGAACGAGCCGGGCGCCTCACCGGGGGCGCGCATGAACGTCGTCGGCGGCAGGTTCAGCGGCACCATCTTCTGCCGCAGCGACAGGTTCGGCGTCGCGTACCACTCGCGCGAGGTGCCGTGCGAGGTCGGCTCCACGAACGAGCGATCCGCGCCGGTGCTGCACCACGAGTCGTGGCGCACCGCGGTGAGCGTGCCGTCCGCCTCGGCGCCGAGCGAGACCTCCTGCACCGTGGCAGCGCGGCCCGCGGTCGCGGTGAACACCTGCTCGCGGGTCATCGACGCCTTCACCGGCCTGCCGAGCTCCCTGGCCGCTGCCGCCGCCAGGAACGCGGGCGCGGAGGTGCGGCCCTTGCCGCCGAACGCGCCCCCGACGTACGGGTTCACCGCGTGCACCTGGGACGGGTCCAGCCGCAGCGCCATCGCCAGCTCCGCGGCCTGCATGTCCGAACCCTGACTTCCACTGTGGACGGTCAGCCCCTCGGAGTCCCACCGGGCGACGGCGGAATGCGGTTCCATCGGGGCGTGGTTCTGCGGTGCCGTCGAATAGGTCTCCGCGACCACCACCGCGCTGGCCGCCAGCGCGTCCTCGATGGACTCGACGCCGTCGGCGAGGATGTCCAGCGAGGGCCCACCACCGTGGTCGGAGCCGGGCGCGTCCTCAGCGCCCGCGAGGCCCTCCTCCAGCGAGGTCAGCGCGGGCCGCTCGTGGTAGGCGACCTCGACCAGCATCGCCGCGTCGCGGGCCTGCTCGAAGGTCTCGGCGACCACGAAGCCGATCGGCTGCCCGTAGTAGGCGACTTCCTTTTCCTGCAGCGGAACCCACGTGTCGCCGAACGCCGGGAGCGTGGGCGTGGCCAGCTCCAGCGGGTCGAACGGCGAATACGCCCCGAGCACGCCGGGCGCGGCGCGGACCGCGGTGAGGTCCATCGACGCGATCTCGCCGTGCGCGATGGTGCTGAGCACGAGATATCCGTAGGCCATGCCGGGGAAGTTGTGGTCCACCCCGTACTTGGCGCGACCGGTGGCCTTCACCGGCCCGTCGAGTCGGCTGGGCATCAGCGGCTCCCCTCGGTCAGTTCGAGCAGCGCGCGGATCACGGTCCGCTTCAGCAGGGCCGGCTTGAAGCCGTTCGCGCCGCGCGTCCGGGCACCGTCGGCGGCCACGTCGGCGGCGCGCTCGAAGGACTCCTCGGTCGCGGGCAGCCCGCGCAGCGCCTCCTCGACGGCGTGCAGCCGCCACGGGACGGTGGCCACCCCGCCGACCGCCACCCTGGCGTCGGCGATGCGGTCGTCGCGCACGTCCAGCGCGACGGCGGCCGAGCTCAGCGCGAACTCGTAGGACTGCCGGTCCCGCACCTTCACGTAGGTGGAGTTCGCCGCCCAGTCCAGGCGCGGGACCACCACCTCGGTGATCAGCTCGCCCGGCCGCAGGTCGTTCTCGACCTCGGGGGTGTCGCCCGGCAGCCGGTAGAACTCGGCGAGCGACACCGTCCGGGAACCGTCGGCGCCCAGCAGCCGCACCTCGGCGTCGAGCGCGGTGAACGCGACCGCGACGTCGCTGGCGTGGGTGGCCGCGCAGGAGTCGCTGGTGCCGAGCACCGCGTGCATCCGGCCCGCGCCCTCCATCGCCGGGCAGCCGCTGCCGGGTTCGCGCTTGTTGCAGGGCATCGCGACGTCGCGGAAGTACGTGCACCGGGTCCGCTGCAGCAGGTTCCCGCCGATGCTGGCCATGTTGCGCAACTGCTGGGAGGCGCTCAGCAGCAGGGCCTGCGAGATCATCGGGTAGACGCCCGGGTGCGCGGCGATGTCGCTCATCCGCTCCAGCGCGCCGATCCGCAGCCCGTCCTCGGAATCGAGGCCGCGCAGCGGCAGCTCGTTGATGTCCAGCACCCGCTGCGGGGTGAGGACGTTGAGCTTCATCAGGTCGACCAGCGTCGTGCCGCCGGCCAGGTAGGTCGCCGGTTCCGCGGTGGCCGCTGCGACCGAATCAGGGGTGTCGAGCTCAAAGGGTCGCATCGGTGCGCCTCGCTTGGTCGATCGCGGCGATGATGTTCGGGTAGGCCGAGCAGCGGCACAGGTTGCCGGACATGAACTCGCGGACGTCGTCGACGTCCTGCTCGATCGCGGCGCTGGCCGACATGAGCTGCCCGGAGGTGCAGAAACCGCACTGCATGGCGTCCTGGTCGACGAACGCCTGCTGCAACGGCGTCAGCTCCTCGCCCTCCGCCAGGCCCTCCACCGTGGTCACCGGTTCCTTCACGGTGGCCGCCAGGGTGAGGCAGGAGAGCACGGGCCGGCCGCCGACGTGCACGGTGCACGCACCGCACTGGCCGCGGTCGCAGCCCTTCTTCGGCCCGGTGATGTCGAGCCGTTCGCGCAGCGCGTCCAGCAGCGTCACGCCGGGTTCGGCGTCGAGCTGCTCAGCGCTGCCGTTGACTTCTAGTGAGATGTGCAATGGAACTCTTCTCCGCTGGAATTCCGCACCGGAGCAGGGCGGCATGATGTGGTGGGGGTGGTGGCCACGTCGAGCACGACGCCACGCCGGGAACCGGATAAAAATCCGCTGTCCTCATCGAGGCTAGCGGATTAGTATCCGCTCGGCAAACGACGCTGTTCCGGTCGATTCATGCAGTTCCGGAGGCTCTCGGCAGCAGAGCGGACGAAGGAGGAGCGATGGGGACGGGCGCGGTGAACCACCGGCGCGCGGACACGCGGCGCAACCACGAGCTCATCGTCGCGGCGGCGGCGGAATCGCTGTCGAGCTCCGGCGAAGTGTCGTACAACGCCATCGCGAAGCGGGCCGGAGTCGGCGTCGGCACCGTCTACCGCCACTTCCCCGCTCCGCAGGACCTCATCCTCGCGGTCTACGAGCGGGAAGTGCGGCACCTGGTCGAAGTGGTGCCCAGCCTGCTGGAGTCGCACCGCCCCGAAGAGGCGTTCCGGGTGTGGACGACGGACCACCTGGCGCACTACATGATGACCAAGCGCGGCCTCGCGAACGCGCTCAGCGCCGCGACCGCCGCCCGCGGCGAACTCCCCAAGAGCGCGCACCAGGCGATGGTCGGCTCGCTGGCGACCCTGCTCGCCGCCAACGCCGAAGTGGGCGCGGTGCGCGCGGACCTCGATCCGGAGACGGTGCTGCGCGGCCTCGGCGGCCTGCTGTTCCTCGACCAGCACGGCCCCTGGCGCGCCCAGACCGAAAAGCTCATCGACCTGCTCTGGCGCGGCATGTCCACCTGCCCCCCGCGCGAGGACGACGCCGAGTAGCCGCCGTCAGGCTCGCGCGGCGAACCAGAGCTTGGCGATGGCGACGACGTAGAGCAGGCCGACGATGCCGTGGACGATGAACGCGGCGATGTTGAGCTCGAAGTTGGACCCGGTGGGCAGCAGGCAGAGCTCGGAGATGAGCAAGGCGACGGGCCAGGACGCGATCAGCACCGCCTTCTGCCGCTTCGACCAGGACCGGTTGAAGACCGCGAGCGCGGAACCACCGGCCCAGGCCACGAACGAGAGCACGAAGGCCGCTGCCGCCGTGGCACCGGTGATCTCCCAGTCGGGGTTCTCGTCGAACCCGGCCGACAGCCCGATGAGCCCGCCGACGAGGAAGGTGAGCGCCGCCGCGCCCGCCAGCATCGCGCAGGCCAGCGCGGCGGCGAGCACCGAGCCCAGCCGGGCGGATCGCGCGCGTTCCGGCTCGACGCCCGCCTCCGCGGCGACCTGCTCGGGCGTGCCCATCCGAGCGAGCGCGTCGTCGACGGTCGCGGCGTCCGCGTCCGGGGGCACGCTCGCGTCGAAGTGCTCGTGCACCCCGGCGATCACGTCCCGGCGCACGGACACGGGAGCGTGCCGCAGCAGGTCGTTGAGCTCTTCCAGGTAGATGTGCACGCGAGGGTGGGTCTTGGTCACGATCGTTCTCCTGTCATGGCGGAATCGACGGCGCTGCGGAAGGCAGGCCAGGTGGATCGGAAGGTCTCCAGTGCCGTTCTGCCCTCTGCGGTGAGCGCGTAGTAGCGGCGCGGCGGACCGGTCGCGGACTTCACTTGGCTGGTCTCCACGAGCCCTTGCCGCCGGAGGCGGGCCAGCAGCGGGTAGAGCGTTCCCTCGCTCTGCAGCAGGACGTCGTGCGCACCGAGCCTGCGCGCGATGTCGAGGCCGTACAACGGCTCGACGTCGATCATCGCGAGGATGCAGTACTCCAGCACACCCCGCCGGAGGTGGGTGAGAACGGCGCTGTCATCCGGAACCATGCCACGCAACATACCGGCAAGATCAGCACCGCGCAAAGCAGGCCGCCCGCACCGCCGACGGACGCCACCCACCGCCGAATCTCCCCACCTCCCCCGCGACCCGAAATTGATCCACACTGGACCTGTTCGATTTCCCTTCACCCAAAAGGAAAATCATCCGGACCTCAGCACGACATGTCCCGCGCCCGCGGAAGCCGACGGCCACCGCGTTCCAGCAGCGGCACGGACGGCGGCCACCGCGCGCACTCGGGCCGCCGAGCCGCGTGGCCGCGGAGTGTGACGGGGGACACCGTTTTCGGGCGCGGAAGTCGCTTGTCCATGCCGCTGCGGCATAGTCGAAACTGCTCCCAGATGAGGCGCACGGGTCTCCGTTCGGTCGACCGCCTCGCGCAGGCCGGACGAACTCCTCGCCGCATCGAGGGGGTATTGGAAGCACGAAGGAGAGACATGACTGGTGCAGGCCGCAAGCAGCAGGAGATCGGGCTGGAGGGTGACACCGCCCCCTCCCTGCGCGTGCCGACCGGGGGCGAGCTCCACGGCGCGTCGCACACGCCCGCCGCGTCGGCGGGCGACGCCCCGGAAGCCGGATCGGACGCTCCGGCGGAGAAGAAGAAGCGGTTCCGCTGGCGCAGCAAGGACTACACGCCGGAGGAGCTGGAAGAAGCCCGGCAGGCGTTCCGCGACCAGATGCCGTGGGACCACCCGATGTCGCGCGGTGACAAGTTCCTGGTGTTCGCCACGTTCGGCATCGTGGTGCTGATGATGGCGTCGATGCCGTTCCGGCCGTTCCTGATCGCCTCGCACCCGCTCGCGCTGAGCGCGGTGACCGGCAGCCTCTCGGCGATCGGCGCCGGCGCGGCGTTCGCCCGCGTCGGCGACGCCGAGCTGTGGCTGGTCGTCGCGGCGGGCGTGTTCGGCATGATCAAGTTCGACTGGTTGTTCTGGCTCGCCGGCCGCAAGTGGGGCGCGAAGATCATCGAGTTGTGGGCGCCGGGCGAGTTCGGCAAGCGGTTCGTCGCGCGGGTCCAGTCCTGGCCGCGCTGGGCGATGCCGCTGGTGCTCATCGTCGCCGCGCTGCCGGGCATCCCCGCCCCCGCGGTGTTCGCCGTGGCCGGGCTGAGCGGGATGGGCCTGGTGTCGTTCCTGATCTTCGACGCGGTCGGTGCCGCGCTGATCGCGGGCCTGGTCGCGGGCCTCGGCTACGGAGTCGGGCAGCACGCCGTCGACTTCGTCCTGATGATCGACGACTACGCCCTCTACATCACGCTGGCGCTGGTCGTCTGGGTCTCGATCCAGGCGGGCTACAAGGGCCACAAGAAGGACCAGGAGAAGAAGAAGCAGAAGGAGCAGCAGGCGGCCTGACCGCCCTAGCTCCCCGACGGCCGCCGCGCCCCCTCCGCGATGAGGGGCGCGGCGGCCGTTTCACTTTTGACGGGCGGGGTTTTCGCCTCCGCGTCCACGCGATGTGCTGCCGTGGCACCGGAAGACGGCTCAGCACGCGACGCTCCGGCCCGTGCCGCGTGTCGTGGCCGCTAGCGACCTTGGTGGTCGTCGAACGCCCCGGCGAACACCGTTCCAGCGGGCCGCACACCATCACCGATCGTGACTTCACCGCCACCGAACGGGGCGACCACCTGGGAAAATGTGACGGCGGCCCCAGGTGGTCCTGCGTGAACTTACGGGTGCGTAGCCTGACTCCGTGGCTGAGATCGTGTACCCGCCCGTCGTGCTGGCGGCCAAGACCATGTTCCGCGTGCTGGACAACCGGCTCCGCGTGACGGGAACCGAGCACATCCCGCGCCAGGGGGGCGCGGTGATCGCGTGCAACCACGTCAGCTACCTGGACTTCATCTTCTGCGGCCTCGGCGCGCAGCCCGCGAAGCGGCTGGTGCGGTTCATGGCGAAGAAGGAGATCTTCGACAACCGGATCGCCGGTCCGCTGATGCGCGGCATGCACCACATCCCGGTGGACCGGGCCGCGGGCAAGGGCTCCTACGACGAGGCGGTCGAGCGGCTGCGCGCGGGCGAGGTCGTCGGCGTGTTCCCCGAAGCGACCATCAGCCGCTCGTTCACCGTCAAGCCGATCAAGTCCGGCGCGGTCCGGATGGCCGCCGACGCGGGCGTGCCGGTCGTGCCGATGTCGCTGTGGGGCACCCAGCGGCTGTGGACGAAGAGCCGGCCGCGCACGCTCACCAAGCGCCACGTGCCGATCCACATCCACGCCGGTGAACCGTTCCAGCCCGGCCCGGACGACGACTTCGACGCCCTCACCCAGGACCTCCGCACCCGCATGGCGGCGATCCTGGACGACCTCCAGGCCGGGTATCCCGACCAGCCCGCGGGCGAGGACGACCGCTGGTGGCTGCCCACCCACCTCGGCGGCACCGCCCCCACCCCGGACGAAGCGGCCGCCCTCGACGCCCGCCCCGGCAACGACTGAGGGTCTCACCCCGCCGTCGGTGCCACGTCCAGCCTGCGGATCAGCGGGTCGTCGGGCAGGGCCCGCGGGTAGTGGCGGGAGACCGCCGGGTCGTGGCCCGGGACGACCTGGCCGGGGGCGAGCGCGTCGAGGCGCACGGACGTGTCGCAGTAGTCGTCGGTCCGCACCACCACCGAGAACGGCGCGCCGTCGGGGGAGTCGCCGCCGACGCGGTTGTCCAGGTAGTGCCGGGCGTCGGAGGCGAGCACGACGGGGCCGCGCGCGGTCGGGACCCGCACCGCCTGCGAGCCCGGCGTGTGGCCCGCCGCGGGGTGCACCGTGACGCCGGGGGCGACCTCGTACTCGCCTTCGCGCAGCCGCACCCGCCCGCGGTGCAGCAGGGCGACTAGCTCGCAGACCTTGTCCGCGTCGTACGGGCGGCGCAGGAAGCGGTGCGCCATCGACGGTCCGGTGGCGTAGGCGAGTTCGGCCTCCCGCACGTGGAACGTCGCGTTCGGGAAGGCTCCGAGGTTCCCGGCGTGGTCCCAGTGCAGGTGGGTGAGCACCACGTCGGTGATCGCCGCCGGGTCGAGGCCGAGCCGGCGCACCGACTCCGCGGGGTCGCGCTCGTAGTCGATGCCGCGCCGGCGCGCCGTGGCCTCGTCGGCGCCGACGTCGACGAGGACGACGTGCTCGTCGGAGACGGCGAGCCAGCAGAAGCAGTGCAGCGACTGGTCGGTCTCCGGGTACCGGAACCCCGGGGTCGGCGCGTAGTTCTCCGGCGCCGTCCGGTGCCCGATGCCGTAGCGCAGGGCGTAGAGGCGGTAGGTCATGCCGATCGTGCTCCTCTCGCGGCGATGTCAATGACGATGCGACCGGGGAACCCGGCGTGCAGCCGCGCCATGCCTTCGGCGACCTCGGACAGCGGGATCGAGGTGGACGCCGCGAGCCGGTCGACCGGCAACCGGCCCGCGCCGTGCAGCGCGGCGTAGCGGGGCACATCGCGCCGCGGCACGCCGGAGCCGAGGTAGCTGCCGGAGACGGTGACGTCGTGCGCGACGAGTTCGGCGGGCGGAACGGGCCAGCGCGCCGCCGGGTTCGCCAGGCCGACCATGGTGAGCCTGCCGCCCCGGCGCAGGCCGCGGTACGCCGATTCCACCGCGGCGACGGCACCGGCGGCTTCGAACGCGTGGTGCGCTCCGCCGCCGGTGGCCTCCCTGATCCGCTCCGCGGTCGACTCGTCCGCGTGCAGGGCCAGGTCGGCCCCGAGTTCCAACGCCCGTTCCAGGTGCGCGTCGTGGCGATCGACGGCGATGATCGGCGCGGCTCCGACGGCGCGCAGTCCGAGCACCGCCGCCAGCCCCACCCCGCCGCAGCCGAACACCGCCGCCGACTCGCCGAGTCCGACCCGGGCCGCGTTGACCACCGCGCCCACTCCGGTGCTGACCGCGCACCCGAGCAGGGACGCGGTGCGCAGGTCCGTTCCCGCCGGTACCGGGATGACCGAGGCGGCGTCCACCACGGCCCGCTCCGCGAACGCGGACACGCCGAGGTGGTGGTGCACCGGTTCCCCGTCCGCGTCGCGCAACCGGCGTCCGCCCGCCGCGAGCTCGCCCGCGGTGTTGCCCGCGTGGGCCCGCGAGCACAGCACCGGGCGGCCGTCGCGGCAGAACCCGCACCGCCCGCAGGACGCGACGTAGGTGAACACCACGGGATCACCGGGGCACACTTCCGTCACCGATCGGCCGGTGCGCGCCACGACCCCGGCGGCCTCGTGCCCGAGCACCATCGGCAGCGGCCGGGGCCGATCGCCGGTCAGCACCGACAGGTCGGAGTGGCACAGCGACGCGAAGTGCACGTCCACCAGCACTTCGCCGTCGCCGGGTTCGTCGAGCCGCACCTGTTCGACGGACAACCGCGCGAAGTCCGGTTCGGGGCCCGGTTCTCCGCGCAGCACCGCCGCGCTGATCGTCGTGCTCACCGCCGCACCTCCGCGTCCAGCGACGTCACCAGTGAGTCCACATCGGACTCGACGCCGAGTCCCCGCACGGTCCGCGCGACCGTTTCCGCCTGCTCGCGGGACGTTCTGCGGGTCGCGTTGCCGAGGAACTTCGCCATCACGTCCTCGTCGGTGAAGCGGTTTCCCGGCGTGCCCCGGCTCGCCGTGACGCGGCGGGTGATCTCCCGGCCGTCCCCGAGGTGCAGCCGGACCTCGCCGGGGAAGCGCGCGGGGTAGTCGCTGTCCGGGTCGGGCGGGCACTCGACGAGCCGCGCCACGGCCAGCACCTCCGGGTCGTCGAGCGGGTCGTCGTAGAAGGTCGCGAGGTCCAGCCTGCCGCGCACCAGCACGCTCGCCACCGCGTACTGCACGCTGAACATGGCGTCGTAGGTGGTGGCGGGCGCGATCTTCACCGCGGCCGGTTCGGTCACCTCCGGCATCACGCCCGGCGAGGTGGGGCAGACGATCCGGGTGACGTCGGCGGCCCGCACCGTGGCGACCCCGAGCTCGTCGAGCACCTGGAAGGCGGCGTCGGCGAAGGCGTGGGTGAAGTGGCAGCACGGGTAGGGCTTGTAGGCGGTCTCCGCGGTCATCCAGCGCTCGCCGAGGGTGTCCAGCCCGAGTCCCGCCGCGTCGGGGACGAACCCGAGGTGCGTGGCGAACAGGCCCTTGGTCCCCTCGAACACCGTCACCGGGCCGCTGAACCCCGACTCGGCGAGGGTGAGCGCGATCAGCCCGGAGTGCGCCGCCCAGCCGGGGTGCACGCGCTTGAGCCAGGAGTTGCGGATCTCCAGCAGCCCACCGGCCTGGCTCCCGCAGAGCCCGAGCGCGTTGCGCACGGTCTCCGGTGCGACGCCTCGGATGCTCGCGGCCGCGCACGCGGCGGCGAACGTCCCGGCGATGCCGGTGGGGTGGAAGCCGCGGGCGTGGAACCGCCCGGCCCCGGCCTCCGCGATCCGGCAGCCGATCTCCATGCCGAGCACGTAGCCCAGCAGCAGCCGCCTGCCGCTCGCCCCGGCCTCCTCCGCCGCCGCGAGCGCGCCCGCCAGCGCGGGCGCGGTGGCGTGGTAGACGGCGCCGACGTGGGTGTCGTCGAAGTCGAAGCCGTGGATCAGCGTGCCGTTGACCAGCGCCGCCGACGGAGCGGGCAGCGCGGTGCCGTATCCGACGGCGTGCGCCTCCTGGCCCGAGCCGAGGCGCTGGGCGGCGGTGTGCACGGCGTCGCCGAAGTTCATCGCCGACGAGCCGAGCGCGCTGCCGAGCGCGTCGAGGACGTGGTTGCGGGCATCGTGGAGCACCGCGTCGGGGATGTCGTCGAAGGTCGTGGCCGAGACGAATTCGGCCATGCGGGCGGACAACGTCTGCGGTGCGGTCATGCGCGCTGCTCCTCCGGGTGATCGACGGTGTCGGCCAGGCGGCGGCCCGTGGTCCGCTCGCCGAAGAAGAAGATGACGAGGCCTTCGCACAGGATGAACAGCGCGGCGGCGACGAACGCGCCGCTGAACCCTGCGAACGCGAACACCGCGGCGATCAGCACGCCGTTGACGGTGCCCGCGAGCCGCCCCATCCCGTTGGCCAGCCCGGCGCCCGCACCGCGCAGCGCGGTCGGGAACACCTCGGGCAGATAGCTGTAGATCACGGCGGTGTTGGTCTGCAGCAGCACGGTGGCGACGAACCCGCCGAGCACCACCAGCCACAGCTCACCGCTGACGGCGAACACGACGATCGCGGCGCCGCTGACCGCGGCCAGCACCAGGCTGACGGTCTTGCGCTCCCAGCGGTCGGCCACCAGCATCCCGGCGAACGCGCCGGCGAACGGCCCGATGGCGAAGATCGTGGTGATGGTCAGCGTGGTCTCGTGGCTGTAGCCCTGCTCGACCAGCAGCGTCGGCACCCACGCGTTGAAGCCGTAGAAGCCGAGGATGTCGAAGACCATCACCAGCGAGGCCACGATCGTGATCTTGCGGGTGCGACCGCGGAGCAGTTCGGTGACGGGCACCCGCGAGCGGCCCCGCACCGGCTCGGCGTCGAGCACGACGTCCTGGTCGGGTGTGAGGCCCGCTTCCCGCTCCAACTTCGTGATGATCACGTCGGCTTCGGCTTCGCGGTCCTGGACCAGCAGCCAGCGAGCCGACTCCGGCAGCTTGAACCAGGCCGCGATCGCCGGGACGATCCCGACGGCGGCGACGACGAACGTCCAGCGCCACGAGTCCGGGCCGATCGGCACCAGCAGCCGCGCGGCACCGGCGATGAACGGCACGCCCAGCAGCCCGATGCCGAGCATGAACGCCTGGATCCGCCCGCGTTTGTGCTGCGGGAACATCTCGGCCACGTAGACGATCAGCACCCCGGTCACGGCCTGCACGCCGAGTCCGCTGAGCAGCCGGAACACGCCGAGCAGCGCGAGGTTCGGGGCGAGCGCGCACAGGATCGACGCCACCGAGTAGAAGAGCGTCGCCGTGATCACGACGCGGCGGCGGCCGAACCGGTCGGCGAGCCGCCCGCCGACGATCGCGCCGAAGAACATGCCCATGAACGACAGCGAGGTGAGGTGGCCGACCTGCGCCACCGACAGGTCCCACTGCTCGCGGATCGCCGGTGCCGCGTAGGACAGGACGTTGAGGTCGGCCAGGTCGGCGATGAACAGGCTGCCCAACAGCACCATCCAGGTGCGGTGCGTGCGGGTCGTCTTCGTCAACCGGTCCAGGCGCGCGACGAGCACGCGCCGTTCGTCGGGGGCCGCGGGTGCGGCGTCAGCAGTGCTGTCCATGACTCTCCTTTGAGCACGGGAAGAACACCAGCGGTTTCGTCGAGGAACGCGTCAGGGCCTTTCGAGATCGGTCGGGTGGCGCGTTCCCCGTTCGGGGTGAACGGCATCGTCGAGCGCCGTCCCGTCAGCGGCGGAACCGCCGAGCGGCGACCGGCTCGGCACCCGCCCCGCCGCGCGGGCCACGATCAACGCGGGCCCTCAGCCGATCGACAGCGATCGGTACTTCCCGCCGTGGAACACGAGCGGTTCGGCGGCCGGAACGGTCGCGGTGGCCAGGACCCGGAGCAGGACGATCCGGTGGTCGCCCGCGGGCAGGTCGTCGTGCGGGGCGCACTCGAACCAGGCGACCGCGTCGTCGACGTGGACCGCTCCCCCGCCGGTCGAGCTCCACCGCGTCCCGGCGAACCGGTCCACGCCGCGCGCGGACAGGCGGCGGCACAGCTCGTCCTGCCCCGCGCCGAGCACGCTCAGCCCGAGGCGCGGCAGCCCGGCCAGCACCGGCCACGTCGTCGAGGTGCGCTGCACGCACACCGACACCAGCGGCGGGTCCAGCGACACCGAGGTGAAGCTGCTCGCCGCCATGCCCACCGGGACCTCGCCGTCCAGCCCGCACACGGCCAGCACCCCGGCGGGCACGGTGCCGAACACCTGCCGCAGCCCGGTGGGATCCGCGACCGGGCGCAGCCGCGGCCCGCCCATCACGGCACCTCCACGTCGAGCAGCGGGGCGTGCTGCTGCGCGCCGAAGGTGTCGCGCTCGCCCGCGCCGCCCTGGTCGCCGAAGCGGACCAGGGTGAGCTTGAACGCCAGCGCGGGTGCGAAGAACGTGCACACCCGCACGTGCGAGACGTCCGCCCGGTAGAGCCGCGCGAGGCGTTCGGGGGTGAGCACGCCGCTGTCGCGGACGCGTGCGAAGGTCGCTTCGTCGGTGAACATCACGTCGAAGGTGATCTCGTGCGGTCCGGCGTTCTTGCTGCGGATCACCTTCGCCAGCTCGCGCAGGGCGGTCATGCGCCCACCTCCTCGCGCACCACGGCGTGCTCCAGCCCGTCGGCCTCCATCAAGTGGTAGAGGCTGAACGCGCACACCGGTCCGATCGGGTTGTCCAGCGGGGTCAGGGGCAGCGCCAGGTTGCCCGCGGTGGCGAGCTGACCGGGGTAGTTCAGGTGCAGCACCCCGATCCGCGCGCTGGTGCAGATCGCCTTGGCCGCTTCCGGGGTCTCCGCGACGACCTCGCCGAGGATGCCGACTTCGTGGCCCGGCACCGGGTTCGGTTCCCGCTGCCCCATCACCGCGTCCCGGCCGTAGACGTGGAACCGCACGCTCGCGGACCCGGCCGCAAGTTCCGGGTGGAGCTCGGCGGTTTCCGCTTCGACGCGCGCCAGGAAGTCGTCCAGCTGCCCGATGAGCACGGGGTCGTGGATCCCGCCGATGAAGATGCACCGGTGCCCGGTGATCGCGGCCCCCTCCACCTTGATCAGCCGTCGCGGTGTGGGCTCGAACCTGCTGCCGCTGACGCGCACCGTGCGCTCGTCGAGCTGCTCGTACGCGCAGCCGCCGACGTCGAGCACGCCGCCCGGGCCGGCGAGCAGGTCGGGCCTGCTGTTCTCGTAGAGCGTGTGCGCGGCCACCGACAGCGGAGTGCACCGCTGCTCCGGTCCCATCGGCTTGATGTCGAAGGAGTCCGCGCGCGCCGTCGCCAGCGCACCGCCGCCCTTCGGCTCCGCGCAGACACCGCCGCATTCGAGGATCTTGCCGATGTGCCAGGCGATTCCCGGTTCGATGCCGCGCGGCACGAGGAACGCCGCGTACGGCGCGGGGTCGTAGGCGCGTCCGGCGACGACCACGTCCACCGGCCCGGACAGGGCCGCTTCGAACGGTTCGGCGCCGATCTGCGCCACCACGGCCTCCGACGAGTCCACATCGGACTCAGAGGGCAGTTCGCCGCGCGCGTTCGGTTCGATCCTGCCCTGCGCCAACCGTTCCCGGACCACCGAGCGCGGCAGCTGCGAGTAGATCGCCGCGACGCGCAGCGCGATGCCCTGTTCCACGGCGATCCGGCGCAGCAGCTCGACCATCTGGTCCACCTGCTCGTCGGTGCCGGCCCCACCGGCCGAGCCGATCAGCAGCGGAATCCGGTGCCGGTGCACCGCGCGCACCATCGGCCGCAGGTCCCGCAGGTAGGACTCCTCGGTGACCAGGGTGTGCCCGAGCCCCAGCATCGACGGCCCCGGATCGGTGGAACCCGAGTCGACGACGATCGCGTCCACTCCCGCGCGCACGCAGGACTCGAAGTCCGCTTCCCGGTAGCCGTAGCCGAGCATGCCCGTCGGCGTCAGGACGGTGACCTCGCCGCTCATACCGCGACCTCCGCGGGCATCGGCAACCCGAGGTTGCCGCGCAGCGTGTCCGCGGCGTAGTCCTGCCCGACCAGCCCGCGCCGCCGCAGCTCCGGCGTGATCAGCCGCGAGAAGTCGTCGTAGCTGCCGGGCACCGAGGCGGCGGCGATCACAAAACCGTCGCCGCAGGTGCCGTGGAGCTCTTCCAGCCGGTCGGCGACGACGTCCGGGGTGCCCGCCACGATCTCGGCCTCGCGGAGCCTGCCGCGCCCGGAGAACTCCACGAAGTCCCGCACCGACGGATTCTCCTTGCCGCTCAACGTGATCACGCGGTCGCGCAGCCCCTGGTAGGACATCGCGCGCAGTTCCGCGTCGGTGAACGGCTCCTCGTAGGGGCGCTTGCCGAAGTCGGTGTTGAGCGCCTCGCACAGCAGCGCCAGCCCGTCCTCGTCGCGCGCGAGACCTTCGAGCATCGCCTGCTTGCGCTCCACCAGCTCCGCCGTCTCCGCCGTCACCACGTTGATCAGCGGCGCGATCACCACCGAGTCCGGATCGCGACCGGCGTCCTCGACCCCTTGCCGCAGCCGGGTGTAGGTGCGGGCGCCGGATTCCACGTTCGCGAAGTGCGTGAAGATCACGTCCGCCCAGCGGGCCGCGAACGCCTGGCCGCGCCCGCTCGCCCCCGCCTGCAGCAGCACCGGCCTGCCCTGCGGCGAGCGCGGCACCGGGAACGTCCCGTGCGAGGTGAAGAACTCGCCCTCGTGCTCCAACCGGTGGACCTTGGCGGGGTCGGCGAACTCGCCGCTGCGCTTGTCGAGGATCAGCGCGTCGGACTCCCAGCTGCCCCACATGCGGGTGACGATGTCGACGAACTCGTCGGCCCGCTCGTAGCGCAGGTCGTGGTCGAGGTGCTCGGTGCGCCCGAAGTTCGCCGCCTCCGAGTCGTTGAGCGAGGTGACGATGTTCCACGCGGTGCGCCCGCCGGTCATCAGGTCCGCGGTGGCGAAGTGCCGGGCGACGTGGAACGGCTCGTAGTAGGTCGTGGAGTAGGTCGCGGCGACGCCGAGGTGCCGGGTGGCCATGGCCATCGCCAGCATCACCACCGTCGGATCCATCTTGACCGAGCGGATACCGTGCCGGACCGCCAGTTCGTGGCTGCCGCCGTAGATGTCCGGCATCGCCAGCCGGTCGTCGAAGAACGCCAGGTCGAACCCGCCGTGCTCCAAGGTGCGCGCGATCCGCGTGAAGTAGTCCGCGGTCAGGAAATCGCTCGCCGAACCCGGTGCGCGCCACGAACCGACGTAGTTGGAACAGTTCTGCGCCTGGAGGAACGCGATCAGCGCCATGTTCCGCCGTGAGCTCGTCATCAACACTCCTGGATCTGCTCTGCGCCCGGCCTGCCCGGCGGGCCCGGTGGATTCACAGCGTCGGCGAGCCGTGGCAGCATCACCAAGCGGAGTGACAGCATCTGCAACCAACGAGGGTGGCGGGATGGACGACGAGCTCTCCGGGCCGGCGCGCGTGCTGCACGTGCTGGAGGCGCTGGCCGGTCTGGAACAACCGGCGAACCTGGACGTGGTGGCGGCCAAGGCGGGGTTGAGCAAGTCCAAGGCCTACCGGTCGCTGCGGGTGCTCCAGGACGAGGGCTACGTCGACCACGTCGGCCGCAGCGGCTACCGCGTCGGCAGCCGCGCCGTGGCGCTGTCCTCGCTCATCGGCCCCCGACCGGCGCTGCTGCGGCTGGCGAGGCCCGCGATGGCCCGGTTGGCAGCGAGCGCCTCGGAGACGACGCACCTGCACCTGCGCAGCGGGACGCACCGCGTGGTGATCATGTCGGAGGATCCGCCGCACAACCCCGACCGGCTCGGCAGCACCGTCGGGGAGCGCTCCCCGCTGACCTCCGGCTGCGGGGGCACGTCGATCCTGGCGTTCCTGCCCGACGATCAGGCCCGCGAAGTGCTGCGCGGCGACGGCACGCCCAAGCGCAACGGCCTCGACGCGCTGCTGGCCCGGATCCGCGAGACCGGGTACGCGCTGTCGTTCAGCGACAACCACCCCGCGCTCAACGGCATCGCGGCCCCGATCTTCGACCCGGACAGCGGCCGGGCGATCGGATCGATCTCCATCGCCGGGCACGAGAAGCGCCTGCCGGAGCGCGCGCTGCTGCGGCTCGTCGACCCGCTGCGGGCCGCGTGCGCCGACCTGGCGCCGCGGCTCGCGGCGTTCCTCGGACCGAACTCCTCGGCCCGCCTCACCCCGCTGGACGTCACCGTGCAGAACCTGCTGCCGGATTGAGGTTTCTCGCGGGTGGCCTTCGTAGCGGGTCGCTCAGCGGAACCTCAGTGGCTTCCTCGCTGCGGGATCTTTTTCCCAAGTGGCTCCGCCACGAGGGAAAAAGCTGTCCTCGCGAGGAAGCCGCTGAGAACCCGCCGGTGGTCTTCTTGCTCAAGCCGGTCACCGCTCAGCGGCTTCGCCGCCGACAGGGCACCGATCAAAAGATCTTTCTGCAAGGACCCTTGTCGTGCCGCGCCTCGGCGGATTGTCCGGAAGTTGTTGAGGTGGAACGGTTTTCTGCTTTTCGCGCATCGCCGCCCCGGTCCTGGTTCAGGGCCGGGGCGGCGGGGTGGGGGCCGGGTCAGGCCATCGACAGCGCGTCAACGAGTCGGCCGGCGTCGGGGTGCGGGAGGTTCCGGGCCACGTCGGCGATCGAGACCATGCCGACCAGCTTGGATCCGTCGATCACCGGCAGGCGCTTGACCTGGTGCTCGATCATCACGTCGAGCAGATCGTCGACGGAGTCGTCGGCGCCGATCGTCACGGCCTCACCGTCGTTGAAGCTGCCCGAGTTCGTCTGACCGGGGTCCTTGCCGGTGCCCAGGCCGCGCACGACGATGTCGCGGTCGGTGAGCACGCCCTTGACCTTCTGGTCGGGCCCGCAGATCGGGAGCGCACCCACTCCGAGCCTGCGCATCTGCTGCGCCGCCAAGGCCAGGCTGTCGTCGGTCGCGACGCATTCGGGTTGTGCGGTCATGATATCCCGTGCGGTGGTCATCGCGTCAGCACCTCAATCCTGCGTGGGTCCGCAACGTCAACGGTGGTCGGCCCTTCGGGTGCCCGCTGACCGAGCCCCCAAACCTCCCCGCCCGAGAAACCCCGCACCTGCGGGCCTCTGCTCCAATTTCGCGAGAAGTTTGCGACCCACACCCCCGAGAACGCACCCGAAAAGGCCGCGCCACCAGTACGAATAACAACTGGACCCGAGTCGAGGATGTCGCAATTTCTCGCGAAATTGCGAGGAGTTGAATCGGGCGTGGCGCGGTTCGACCGGGAAACGGACGGCCGCGCGTCGACCTGTCAGTCCATTGTGCTCAGTCGTCCGTGCGTTCACGGGCTCGGGGCTTGGAGCACCGAGCGGGCCTTCGCTCCCACGGTCTCGCGGATGCCGTCGGCGATGATCCGCAACGCGTCGGGATCACCGGCCAGCTGGGAACGGGCCGTGTTCAGCGCCTGCGACACCGTCACGTGCGGCGGGATCATCGGAACGGCCGCGTCGACCTGGGCGTCGATCACGGTCGGGCGGTCCGCGGTCAGCGCCGCGTCCCACGCGGCACCGGCCTGCTCCGCCGCGTCCACCCGGATTCCGCGCAGGTCCAGCAGATCCGCCCACTTCGCGTACGGCACCTCGGGCAGGTGCTGGGCGTCGGGGAACGGCTTGTCCCCCAGCATCGCCCGCGTTTCCCACGTGACGTAGGAGAGGTCGTCGTTGGACAGCACGAGCACCGCGAAGCGCGGATCCGCCCACTCCCGCCAGTACTTCGCGACGGTGATGAGCTCGTTGACCCCGTTCATCTGCATGGCACCGTCCCCGACGAGGGCGACCACGGGACGCTCCGGGTGCGCGAACTTAGCCGCGAGCGCGTAGGGCAGACCGCCGCCCATCGACAGCAGGGTGCCGGACACGCTGCCCAGCATCCCCGGCCGCATCTCCAGCGTGCGCGCGTACCAGCTCGTCGCGGTGCCGCAGTCGGCGGAGACCATGACGTCGTCGGGCAGCCGCGCGGACAGCTCGCGCACCACGAACTCGGGGTTGAGGCCGGAGGTGTCCGCGGTCGCCCGCGCCTCGCTGTAGGAATCCCAGCGCCGGGTCCACGTCTCCACGTGCTCCCGCCAGCCGCGATCCGTCCGCTCGCGCAGCAACGGCAGCAGCGCCTCCAAGGTGGTGGCGGCGTCGCCGACCAGGTTGACCTCGGTGTCGTAGCGGGTCCCGCACCGCGTGCCGTCCACATCGATCTGCACCGCCCGCGCTTGGCCGGGCGCGGGGTAGAACTCGGTGTAGGGCATGGTCGAACCGACGATCAGCAACGTGTCGCACTCGCGCATCAGGTGCCAGCTCGCCGTGGAGCCGAGCAGCCCGATCGGACCGGTCACCCACGGCAGGGCGTCGTCGAGCGCGGTCTTGCCCAGCAGGGCCTTCGCGACCCCCGCGCCCAGCCGCTGCGCCACTGCGGTGAGTTCGTCGCTCGCGCCGAGAGCACCCGCTCCCGCCAGGATCGCGACCTTCTCCCCCGAGTCGAGCACCTCGGCCGCTTCGCGCAGCGCCACCGGGTCCGGTGTGGTGATCGACGAGCTCGGCACCGACGACGTCCGGTAGTAGCCGTGCTCGTGCGGCGGCTCCGGGACCGCCTCCATTTCGAGCACGTCGCTGGGCAGCACGAGCGCGGTCACCGTGCGCTGCGCCAACGCCGTGCGGCAGGCCCGGTCGACGAGGTGGCGCACCTGGCTGGGCACCGCGAGCTGCTCGCAGTACGCGCCCGCGACATCCTTGTACAGGCTCAGCAGGTCGACTTCCTGGTAGTAGCCGCCGCCGAGCGCGGTCTGCGCGGTGTGTCCGAGCAGCGCGACGACCGGCTGGTTGTCGAGCTTCGCGTCGTAGAGCCCGTTGAGCGCGTGGATCGCGCCCGGTCCGCTGGTCACCGCGCAGCATCCGATCGCGCTGCCGCCGTACTTGACGTCGGCGCAGGCCGCGAACGCCGCGGTCTCCTCGTGGCGCACTTGGACGAACTCGGCGGACTCGCGGGTCCGCAGCGAGGTGAAGATCCCGCCGATACCGTCCCCGGGATAGCCGTAGTAGCGGTGCACGCCCCACTCGGCCAGGCGGGCGAGGATGTGGTCGGCGACGGTGGTCGGAGCACTCACGGGTGTCTTGGCCTCCTCGTTCGCGGCCGGCCGCAAGAACCTCCGCTCGGAGCGCGCGGCCGGCGGGTCGTGATCAGTGCTTACCCGCGCGCTCGGGGAGCTACACATGCACGGTCCCGCGCGCTCGGCCCGCAGTGCGGTGGCCGGACCGCTGCCCGGCGACGTCGGCGCCGCGGCGGCACATCCGCGTGGTGAGCGGGCACGCCGAGCACCCGGCCCGCCTGAACGAACGCGACAGCCTGATCGGAGTGTTCGCGTCGGTTCTCACTTCGGGATTCGACGTCCCGCGCGGTGCGCACGGCGCGAGACGATGATGTCGTTACGGGATCGTCTGTTTCCTTCGTTGGCTGCCCCACCGTCAAGGAGGCAGTCGTGACCGCTTTCTTCCCGCACGAGACCACCACCGGGACCGGCACCGCTCGCGGGCCTATCGGCGAGCCGGTGGCCGCCGCTTCTCCCCCGGCTTCCCTGGAGCTGGAATCGTCCCGCCCCACCAGTGCAGCCGCCGTGGTGCACGTGGCGGGCGAGCTCGACGCCGAGACCACTCCGCGCCTGCACGAACTGCTGGCTCTGCGACTGTCCTCGGACGCCGAGACCGTGATCATCGATCTGTCCGGGCTGCGCTTCCTCGGCGTCACCGGCCTGCGCCTGCTGGCCCACGCGCACCGGAGCGCCACGAGCCGCTCCACGGCGCTGCGCCTGGTCGACGGACCGGTCTGCGTGGACCGCGCGCTGCACGCCGCGGGCTGGACCGGCACCGTCCCGACCTACCCGAGCGTCGCCGCCGCGCTAGCCGCCACGACGCGTTTCCGCGCCACCGGCTGAAGTTCCGCGGTTCAGGTACCCGCGGTGAGCTCGACGACGTTCTCGCCGGGGCGGCGTCCGGGGCCCGCGCTGAAGGAGACGAGGGCCGACGAGACCACGGTGAACGCCGCACTCTCGACCCGAGCGAGCCGCTGCCCTGCAGCCTGAACAACTTCACCCTCGCCTGCCACGTCCAGGCCGCGCCCGGGACAACGGACTCCGGTCGGCGCTAGAACGGTCGCGAAGATCAGTTGCTGCGACGAACCACCCGCCGCCTCCCTGGCGCGGACCCGGATCGGGCTTGCGGTGCGCGTCTGTAAGGATTCGCTGGGTGACTGTCGAACGTGCGAGTGCGGCCTACGGGCAGCGTGCCGCGGAGTACACCGATCTCCTCGGGAACATCGAAGCGACCGCCGCCCCCGACCAGGACCTGATCGGCGCTTGGGCGCACGCGCAGCCGGACGGGCCGATCCTCGACGTGGGATGCGGACCGGGCCACTGGACGCATTGGCTGCACGAGCAGGGAATCGACGTCGCGGGAGTCGATCCGACAGCGGAATTCCTCGACGGCGCCCGGGTTCGCTTCCCCGACGTCCGGTTCCGGGCGGGGCGCGCGGATCGGCTCGACGTCCCGGACGCCGGTCTCGCGGGCGTCCTCGCCTGGTACTCGCTGATCCACCTGCACCCGGACCGGATGCCGGCGGCGCTCGCCGAGTTCGCCCGCGTCGTCGAGCCCGGCGGCGGACTGCTCGTCGGATTCTGCAACGGCCCCGAGCTGGAGCCGTTCGACCACGCGGTCACCACCGCGTACTTCTGGCCGATCGAGGTGCTCAGCCGCGCGATCGAGGACGCGGGCTTCACCGTCGTCGACCACACCACCCGTGCGGATCCGGGAGCACGACCGCACGGCGCGATCTCGGCTCACCGCATCGGCTGACCGGCTCCGCCCGACCGCGCGATGTCCCCGCAACTTGGGGACATCGGCGGAAAGCGACCGCTCAGGCGGTGGGCCTCAGGCGTCGCCGCGGTTGAGGAGTCGGCCGTGCGGGCCGGTCGTCTCGACGTCCGGGCCGACGATGCGGCGCCCGCGCAGCCAGGTTCCGCGCACGACCCCGGCCAGCGGACGCCCGTGGTACGGCGAGACGGGGTTGCGGTGGCGCAGCTTGCCGACGTCGACGACGAAGGCGTCGTCCGGCGCGAACACGCACAGGTCGGCGTCGTGGCCGACCGCGATGGCGCCCTTGCGGCGCATCCCGGCGACCTCGGCGGGCTTGCGCGACATCCAGTCGACCACTTCGGCGAGGCCGCGTCCGCGCACCCGCGCCTGCGTCCACACCGCGGACAGGCCGAGCTGCAAGCTGGACACCCCGCCCCAGGCGACGCCGAAATCGCCGCTGTCGAAGCGCTTCAGCTCCGGCGTGCACGGCGAGTGGTCGCTCACGACGCAGTCGATGATCCCGTCGACGAGCCCCTTCCACAGCAGCTCGCGGTTGCGCGCCTCGCGGATCGGCGGGCAGCACTTGAACTGGGTGCCGCCGTCGGGGATCTCCTCGGAGGTGAAGCTCAAGTAGTGCGGGCAGGTCTCGACGGTGATCTTGACACCGTCGGCGCGCGCGGAGGCGATCATCGGCAGCGCGTCCGAGGACGACAGGTGCAGGATGTGCACGCGGGCACCGGTGCGACGCGCGAGCTCGATGACCTGCGCGATGGCGACGTTCTCCGCGCCGCGGGGCCGCGAGCTCAGGAAACCGCCGTAGTCCTCGCCGTGCGCGGTCGGGGCGTGCTCGATCGCGTCGGAGTCCTCGGCGTGCACGATCATCATCGCGTCGTGCCGGGCGAGCAGCTGCAGCGCCTCGTCGAGCTCGGCCGGGCCCAGCGGCGGGAACTCGTCCACGCCGGAGTGCAGCAGGAAGCACTTGAAGCCGAAGACACCGGACTCGTGCAGCTCCCGCAGTTCACCGAGGTTGCCGTGCACGGCGCCGCCCCAGAAGCCGACGTCGACGTGGACCTTGGGCCTCGCGGTGTCGCGCTTGAGCTCCAGGGCGGCGGCGTCGATCGTCGGCGGGAGGCTGTTGAGCGGCATGTCGACGAGCGTGGTGATGCCGCCCTCGGCGGCGGCCCGGGTGGCGGTCTCGAAGCCCTCCCACTCGGTGCGGCCGGGGTCGTTGACGTGCACGTGGGTGTCGACCAGACCGGGCAGAAGGACCTCGTCCTCGGCGAGTTCGACGACCTCGGCGGCGTCGAGGGCCGCGTCGAGCGGTTCCACGGCCGCGATGCGCCCGTCCCGGATGCCGACGCTGCCGGACGTCTCCCCGTGCGGCCCGATGAGCCGATGCGCGCGGAACACCACGTCGAACGCCGATCCGGTGGCTGATTCGGCCACGCGGCACCTCCCTGAACCCGCTCACCCACCGCCCAGCGGACAAAACTTTCCGCAGAACGAAAGTATATCTACACGTATACGCAACCTAGAAGCGAGGTGAGCCCGAGTCAAGGGACCAACCACCCCCAACGCGCCTTGATCCTGTCAGCGGCGAAGCCGCTGAGCAGTGACCACGCACGCAGCCCGACCACCCGCGGGTTCTCAGCGGGCTTCTCGCGAGGACAGCTTTTTCCCTCGTGGCGGAGCCACTTGGGAAAAAGATCCCGCAGCGAGAAGCCCGCTGAGGTTCCGCCACCCGGACACCTCGCCAAAGCAAGAACAAATTCAGAACGTCATACGCTGCAGGACCATTGTTCGGCTTGCTTGGACATGGCGTTGCGCGACTTCCCACGCGCGGGCGCCGTCGCCCGCCGCGACCGCGGCGTAGAGCTCGTCGTGCTCGGCGCACACCCGCTCCGGCTCCGGGTTCACCCGGAACAACCACGCCAACCGGCCGTGCAGCGGTTCCAGCATCGACGTGAGGAGTTCGTTGCGGGACAACGCGATGACCTCGTCGTGGAACGCGGTGTTGGCCTCCGACATGGCGTCCACGTCCGACGAGTCCAGCGCGGCGCGCGCCTGCGCGGCCAGCCGCCCCAGCCGCCCCACGTCGTCGGCGTCGCTGAGCTGCGCCGCGAGCTTCGCGGCCAGCGCCTCCAACGCCTCGCGGACGTCGAAGAGCTCTTCCAGCTGCCGCCGGTCCAGGCTCCGGACGAACACGCCGCGCCGCCGCGGCAGCACCTCGACCAGCCCCGCGCTCTGCAGCATCCGGATCGCTTCGCGGACGGGCACCCGGGACACGCCGAACTCCGCGGCGAGCTCCTGCTCGAACAGCCGGTCACCGGGACGGAGGTGACCATCGCTGATCCGCGCCTGCAGCGTGCCGTACACCTGGTCGCGCAGCGGGACGCGCGCCTCCGCGTCCGGCTCTTCTGTCACAGGCACAAGTTCCTCCTCGCCGGCTGTGCCCACCAGCGTAAGGCGTCCTCCCGGCGTGATCCCCGCAGCGGGGCGGGCGCGGCCCGCGGGTGCGGTCACCACCCGCGGGCCGGGGAACTCAGCCGAGCGGCACCTCCTCGGGTTCGATCATCGCGTCGATCCGGATGCCGCGCGGGGTGTTCGCCTCCCGTTCGATCATCACTTCGACCAGCACCGGGCGGCTCGTCGCCACGGCCTCCTTGCGGGCCCACTCGATCGTCGTCGCGAGCTCACCGGGTTCGAACACGCGCCGCCCGGAGCAGCCGTAGGCCTCCATCACCTTGACGTTGTCGGTGCCGTGGGTGTCGTAGTGGATGTCGACCTCGGTGTTCATCTCGTACCCGAGTTCCGCCTGCCGGATCAGCCCGAGGTACTCGTTGTTCAACATGATGATCACGAACGGGATGTCGTACTGCGCGGCCACGGCCAGCTCCTCGACGAGGAACTGGAAGCCGTAGTCGCCGACGACCGCCGCCACCTCCGCGCCGGGCTCGGCGGACTTCACGCCGATGGCCGCCGGGATCTCCCAGCCGAGCGGGCCCGCCTGCCCGCACACCTGGTAGTGGCGGGGCTTGTGCGCGGTCTGGAACTGACCGGACCAGATCTGGTAGAGCCCGATCGCGGTGACGAAGTAGGTGTCCGGGTCGAACAGCGCGTTGATCTCCCGGAACACCCGCGGTGCCTTGATCGGCACCGCGTCGTAGTGGTCGGGCCTGGTCAACGTCCGCTTCAGCTCACCGACGCGCCCGGCCCACGAGCCGTAGCGCTTCGTCGGTCCGCGGCGCTCGACCGCCTCCAGCAGCGCCGTCAGGAACAGGCCCGTGTCGGACACGACGCCCAGGTCGGGCCCGAAGACCTTGCCGATCTGGGTCGGCTCGATGTCGACATGGATGAACTTGCGCGCCCCGCGGTAGACCTCCAGCGCGCCCGTGTGCCGGTCGCCGAACCGCGCGCCGAGCGCCAGCACCAGATCGGATTCGAGGAACGATTCGTTGCCGTAGCGCTGGCTGGTCTGGATGCCGGTCATCCCCGCGAACAGCTCGTGGTCCTCCGGGAACGAACCCTTGCCCATCAGCGTGGTCTGCACCGGGATGCCGAGCCGCTCGGCGAGCTCGCGCAGCTGCTCGTGGGCGTCTCCCAGCAGGACCCCTCCCCCGGCCAGCAGCAGCGGCCGGTCCGCTTCGAGCAGCATGTCCAGCGCCTTCTCCACCCGCGGCGGGTGCGGGTGCACGGCGGCGACGGGCAGCGGCGCGTCGATCTCGGGGTCCCAGTCGATCTCCTGCTGCTGGACGTCCAGCGGCAGGTCGATCAGGACCGGTCCGGGACGTCCGGAGCGGGCGGTGCGGAACGCCTCCCGGAAGATCCACGGTGCTTGGGCGGCTTCCTTGACCTGCACCGCCCATTTGGTGACGGGCTTGGCGATCTCCACGATGTCGACCGCTTGGAAGGCCTCCTGGTGCAGCTTCGAGGACACCGCTTGGCCGGTGATGCACAGCATCGGAATGGAATCGGCCTGCGCGGTGTAGAGGCCGGTGATCATGTTCGTGCCCGCCGGGCCGGAGGTGCCGATGGCGACGCCGACGCGCCCGTTGGTCCGCGCCCACCCGTCGGCCATGTGGGTGGCGCCCTCCTCGTGGCGCACGATGAGGTGCTTGATGTCGCGGTGTTCCAGCGCCGCGTACAGCGGGAGGATCGCGGCGCCGGGACAACCGAACGCCGTGTCGACTCCCTCGGATTCCAGGACGTCGACCACAGCCTGCATGACAGGGACTTTGGGCATGGTGTAGGAATTCCTCTCGGATGTGGCGCTTCGGACGCGCATCTGCCAGAACGGGTCGGCGGCACTGATCGCTTGGCGGCATTGGAGCCGCCGACTCGTCTCTCTTCTGTGCTGGTCGTGCTTCCGCTGCTCTGCGAGTTCGTGCGGATGGCTCCTGGTCCGTTTCTTGTCAGCGGCGGAGCCGCTGAGCAGTGACCAGCTAGAGCAAGGTGACCACCGGCGGGTTCTCAGCGGCTTCCTCGCGAGGACAGCGATTTCGCCGTGTATCGGACATACATCAGAAATCGATCCCGCAGCGAGGAAGCC
>NZ_JBSFWJ010000037.1:0-64334 GCF_053592695.1 Saccharopolyspora sp. NPDC002578
GTTTCCTCGCGAGGACAGCTTTTTCCCTCGTGGCGGAGCCACTCGGGAAAAAGATCCCGCAGCGAGGAAGCCACTGAGGTTCCGCCACCTGACCCATCACTCAAGCCGAGATCAACAACCGCTCAACCGCTCCCCCGAGGCACCACCAGGCCTGATTCGTAGGCGATGACCACTGCCTGCGCCCGGCTGGACACGCCGAGCTTCGTCATCGCCCGGTTCACGTGGGTCTTCACGGTGCCTTCGCTGACGACGAGGTGTTCGGCGATCTCGGCGTTGGTGGCGCCGGTCGCGATCAGCCGCAGCACGTCCAGTTCCCGCCGGGTGAGCGTGGACAGCTGCGACGGGATCCCCGAGTTCGGCGGCGGCACCCGCATGTAGGTCTCCACCAAACGCCGGGTGATGGTGGGGCCGAACAGCATCCCGCCGTCGGCGACGGTGCGCACCCCGGTGATCAGCGTTTCCGGCGGGCTGTCCTTGAGCAGAAAACCCGACGCGCCCGCCCGCAGCGCCGAGTACACGTAGTCGTCCAGGTCGAACACGGTCAGCACCAGGATTCCCGGTCGCGGCGGTTCGGCCTCGGCGAGGATCCGCTCGGTGGCGCCCACCCCGTCCAGCTCGGGCAGCCGCAGGTCCATCAGCACCACGTCGGGGCGCAGTTCCTTCGCCAGCGCCACGGCTTCGCGGCCGTTCGCGGCTTCGCCGACGACGTCGATGCCGGGGGTGGCGCGCAGCAGCGCGGCGAACCCGGCCCGCAGCAGGTCCTGGTCGTCGACGATGAGGACACCGGTCATGCCGCCGCTCCCGGTCCGGTCAGTCCCCGGAGCGGGGAATGCGCAGCGTCACCTGGAAACCGCCCTCGGGGCGGCGCCCCGCTTCGACGGTGCCGCCGTACATCTTCGCCCGTTCGCACATGCCGATCAAACCGTGCCCGGATGGCCTGCTGCTGTTCGGGGCGGGTGCGCCTTCGTTGCGGACGAGCACGGTCACGGCGTCGGCGTCGTGGCGCACGACGACTTCGGCGGTGGCCGACGGGGCGTGCTTGAGCACGTTGGTCAGCGCTTCCTGCACGACGCGGTAGGCGCACAGCTCGGCGCCCGGGGACAGGGCTCGCGGTTCGCCTTCGGTGCGCAGCCGCACCGCCACTCCGGAGGACCGGACCCGTTCCAGCAGCACCGGGAGCTCGTCGAGCCCGGGTTGCGGCAGGAACCGGGTGTCGGCGTCGGGCTGCTCCAGGCTGGGCCGCAGCACCCGCAGCAACCTGCCGAGTTCGTCGAGGGAGCTGGTGGTGGTCGCCGAGATCGTGTTCAGCGCCTCGCGGGCCGTTTCCAGGTCGGAGTCCAGCACGTAGCGCGCGAGGCTCGCCTGCACGGACACGACGGACAGGTGGTGGGCGACGACGTCGTGCAGTTCGTGGGCGATGCGCATTCGCTCCTCGGTGACGGCGCGCTCGGCCTCCAGGTCCCGTTCGTGGCGTAACCGTTCGGCCTGTTCGCCGCGCACCCGGATCGCGTAGCCCAGGACGACCGCGATGACGGCTTGGGTGGAGCCGAACAGAATCCCGGCGAACGAATCGGCCGACAACGCGAAGTCGGCGATGCCGTAGGCGACCCCGCCGCTGACCACCGCGATCACGGCGGCGGCGACGGGCACGGACCGGCCCAGCGGGTGGCGCACCGCCACGGTGTAGATCGCGACCAGCGGGCCGAGCAGCCCGAGGGAGGTCTTGCAGCCGGAGCCGTAGAACGTGGTCAGCGCGAGCGCGACGACCACCAGCACCGGCATCGGGTACCGCCTGCGCAGCACCAGCGGTGCCGCGCCGAGCACGGCCGCGGTGTACGCGACGGGGCCGGGGTCGCCGCTGTGGAGCACGTCGGCCGGCGCGATGCCCAGCAGCGCGACGTAGGTGACGAAGCCCGCCAGCACCGCGTCCGCCAGGTACGGGTACCGCTGCGGCCACGCGGTCCAGCGAGCTGAGTTCACCGTGCGAACCTAGCCGCCGCGGGAACCCGGTCCCGTCGTCGGGACCGGCGCTCGGCACCTCGACCGATCTTCCGGGATCCCACCCGAATTCATGTGGTAGACCTGCGTTCGCAGTCGCTCCAGCGGTGATCTCCGCTAACTTTTTGGTGGGTTCCTACAAAACCTCGGCTCCGGCATGCGCCGGGTCGGACATTGGTGCACCACCCGTTGACGGAGCAGGGTGTAGGTAGGTGCAGGCGACGCTCCGGGCTCTCGGACGTCGCCTGTTGTGCGTGGCAAATCAGGAGGCTCATCCGGTGTTCAGTCGTGTCGCCATCGTCAATCGCGGAGAGGCCGCGATGCGGCTCATCCACGCCGTTCGGGATCTGTCCGCGGAAACCGGGAACCGGATGGAGACGGTCGCGCTCTACACCGACGCGGACCGCTCCGCCACGTTCGTGCGGGAGGCCGACGTCGCCTACTCGCTCGGCCCGGCTTCGGCCCGGCCGTACCTGGACCACGCCGTGCTGGAGCGCGCGCTGATCGAGACGGGAGCGGACGCCGCCTGGGTCGGTTGGGGTTTCGTCGCCGAGGACCCGGCGTTCGCGGAGGTCTGCGAGAAGATCGGCGTCACCTTCATCGGCCCGAGCGCCGAGGCGATGCGCAGGCTCGGCGACAAGATCGGCGCGAAGCTGCTCGCCGAGGAGGTCGGCGTCCCGGTCGCTCCGTGGAGCCGCGGCGAGGTCGCGAACGCCGAGGAGGCGCTGGCCGCGGGTGAGCGGATCGGCTATCCGCTGATGCTCAAGGCCACCGCGGGCGGCGGCGGGCGCGGCATCCGCAAGGTCACCTCCGCCGAGGACCTCGCCGACGCCTACGAGCGCACCAGCCAGGAGGCGCTGCGCTCCTTCGGTTCCGGGGTCGTGTTCCTGGAGCGCCTGGTCACCGGCGCCCGGCACGTCGAGGTGCAGGTCATCGCCGACGGGCAGGGCACGGCCTTGGCCCTGGGCGTGCGCGACTGCTCGGTGCAGCGGCGCAACCAGAAGATCATCGAGGAGTCGGCCTCGCCGATCCTGTCCCCGGAGCAGACCGCGGAGCTCAAGGAGTCCGCCGAGCGCTTGGCGCTGGCCGTCGACTACCGCGGCGCGGGCACCGTCGAGTTCCTCTACCACCCCGTCGAGCGGCTGTTCGCCTTCCTGGAGGTCAACACCCGGCTGCAGGTCGAGCACCCGATCACCGAGAGCACCACGGGCACCGACCTGGTCAAGCTGCAGCTGCACGTCGCCTCCGGCGGCAAGCTCGACGGCCCGGCCCCGGTGGAGAGCGGGCACGCGGTCGAGGCACGGCTCAACGCCGAGGACCCGGACCGCGACTTCGCCCCCGCTCCCGGCCGCATCGCGCGGCTCGCGCTGCCCTCGGGGCCCGGAATCCGGGTTGACACCGGGGTGTCCGAGGGCGACAGCATCCCCGCGGACTTCGACTCGATGATCGCGAAGATCATCGCGTTCGGCCGCGACCGCGACGAGGCGCTGGCCCGGCTGCGCCGCGCGATGGCCGAGACCACGGTGATCATCGAGGGCGGCGCGACGAACAAGAGCTTCGTGCTCGACCTGCTCGACCAGCCGGAGGTGATCGACGGCAGCGCCGACACCGGCTGGATCGACCGGGTCCGCGAGGAAGGCCGCCTGGTCAGCCACCGGCACTCGGCGATCGCGCTGGTCGCGGCGGCCATCGAGGCCTACCAGGACGAGGAGTCCGTGGCGCGCCAGCGGTTGCTGTCCACCGCGTTCGGCGGCCGGCCGCAGGTCCGGCACGAGAGCGGGCGCCCGCTGGAGCTCAAGCTCCGCGGCGTCGGCTACCAGGTGAGCGTGGCCCGCGTGGGCCAGAAGCGGTTCCGCGTCGGCGTTTCCGGCGGCGGCGAGGTGCACCCGGCCGACGTCGAGATCGACCGCTTCGACGCGCACAGCGGCCAGATCACCGTCAACGGCCACCGGTTCCGCCTGGTCACCGGCACGCACGGGCCGATCCACCTGGTGGAGGTCGACGGCGTCGCGCACCGCGTCAGCCGTGACGAGGGCGGCGTCGTGCGCTCCCCCGCGCCCGCGCTGGTGGTCGCGACCCCGCTGGCCGTCGGCGACGAGGTCGAGGCCGGGGCACCGATCCTGGTGCTGGAGAGCATGAAGATGGAAACGGTGCTGCGCGCGTCGTTCCGCGCCCGCGTCCGCGAACTGCCGGTGTCGATGGGCAGCCAGGTCGAGACCGGCGCGCCGCTGATGCGGCTGGAGCCGCTGGCCGACGACGACGCCGAGCAGGAGCAGGACACCGATTCCGCCGTCGAGGTCGAACTGCCCGCGGAGCGCGGCTCGGCCTCCCCCGAGCAGCGCGTCGAACGCGGCCTGCACGACCTGCGCAGCCTGCTGCTGGGCTTCGACGTCGACCCGCACGACCAGCAGCGCGTGCTCAGCGGCTACCTCGCCGCTCGGGCCGAGCTGGACGAGACCTCCGACGCGCTGCCCGGCGAGGTGGCGCTGCTGGGCGTGTTCGCGGACCTCTCCGAGCTCAGCCGCAACAAGGGCGACCTCGACGACGAGACCGGCCCGGTGCACAGCCCTCGCGAGTACTTCCACAGCTACCTGCAGAGCCTCGACGTGGAGCGGGCCGGGGTGACCGCGGGCTTCGAGAACCGCCTGCGCCGCGTCCTGTCGCACTACGGCGTCACGGAGCTGGAGCGGACCCCGGAGCTGGAGGCGGCGGTCTTCCGGATCTTCCTCGCCCAGCAGCGCGCGTCCTCGGACGTCGCCATCGTCACGGCCCTGCTGCGGCAGTGGACCACCGAGGCACCGCCGGGCAGGGAGCTGCACGAGCACGCCGGGCTGACCTTGGAGCACGTCGTCAAGGCCACCCAGGTGCGCTTCCCGTCGGTGTCGGACCTCGCCCGCGGCGTGGTGTTCCGCTGGTTCGCCCAGCCGCTGCTGCGCCGCAACCGCGCGGAGGTCTACGCGGGGGTGCGCGCCGAGCTGCGCTACCTCGACGAGCACCCGGACGCCGCGGACCGCGCCGACCGGATCGCCGCCATGGTCGCCAGCGCCGAGCCGCTGGTCCGGCTGCTCGGCCAGCGCATGGGCCGCGACCACGACCACGCGCCGCTGCTGGAGGTGCTGACCCGGCGCTACTACGGCAACCGCGCGCTCACCGCGGTCACGGCGCGGGAGACCGCGGGCTGCCGGTTCGTCACCGCCGAGCACGGTTCCGACGAGGGCGTGACCAGGCTGGTCACCACGGCCGTCGACTTCAGCGCGCTGCCGGACGCGGTGCGCGCCGTCGGTGAGCTCGCGGACGGGCAGCCCGGCGTGGTGGCGGACCTCTACGTGAAGTGGGAGGGCCAGCCGGACGCGGACGCGATGGCCGCGCGGCTCGGCGAGGTGCTCGCCGCGCAGCCGCTGCCGGACGGCGTCGCCCGGATCACCACGACCGTCGCCGGCATCGGCGGCGCCGTGATGCACCACCACTTCACCTTCCGCCGCGACGAGCGGGGCTTCACCGAGGACCGCCTGATCCGCGGCCTGCACCCGCTGATCGCGCAGCGGATGCAGCTGGAGCGGCTGCGCGAGTTCGACCTCACCCGGCTGCCGTCGGCGGACGAGGAGGTCTACCTGTTCAAGTGCGTCGCGCGGGACAACCCGTCCGACGAGCGCCTGGTGGCGATGGCCCAGGTCCGGGACCTGACGCCGCTGCGCGACAACGACGGCCGGCTGGTGGCGCTGCCCGCGGTGGAGGACATGCTCGCGGGCTGCCTGGACGCGATCCGCACCGTGCAGGCGCAGCGCCCGGCGAAGAAGCGCTTCGACACCAACCGGATCCTGATGTACGTGTGGCCGCCGACGGAGCTGACCGCCGACGAGCTCAACACCCTCACCCGCCGGATCCTGCCGACCACGGCGGGCGCCGGGATGGAGGAGGTCACGTTCCTCGCGCGGCAGCGCCAGGACAACGGCGAGCTCGCCGACATGGCCGTGCGCATCGCGCTCGGCGAGGGCGACGGCGCGAAGCTGCACGTCGAGGAGCCGTCGACGGAGCCGCTGCGCCCGCTGGACGACTACCGGCAGAAGGTGCTGCGCGCGGCGCGGCGCGGCAACGTCTACCCCTACGAGCTCACCGGGATGCTCACCGGCGACGCGGGCGGTTTCGTCGAGCACGACCTGGACGACGACGGCGTCCTGGTCCCCGTCGACCGGCCGCGCGGGCAGAACTCGGCGGCGCTGGTCGCGGGCGTCGTCTCGACGCCGACCGAGCGCCACCCCGAAGGCGTCCGGCGCGTGGTCCTGCTGGGCGATCCGACGAAGGCGCTGGGCGCGTTGTCGGAACCCGAGTGCGCCCGGGTCATCGCCGCGCTCGACCTCGCCGAGCGGCTGCAGCTGCCGCTGGAGTGGTTCGCGCTGTCGGCGGGCGCCCGGATCTCGATGTCCTCCGGCACGGAGAACATGGACTGGGTCGCCGCCGCGCTCAAGCGGATCGTGGAGTTCACCCAGGACGGCGGTGAGATCAACATCGTGGTCGCCGGCATCACCGTCGGCGCCCAGCCGTACTGGAACGCCGAGGCCACGATGCTGATGCACACCAAGGGAATCCTGGTGATGACGCCGGATTCGACGATGGTGCTCACCGGCAAGCAGTCGCTGGACTTCTCCGGTGGCGTCTCGGCGGAGGACAACTTCGGCATCGGCGGCTACGACCGCGTGATGGGCCCGAACGGGCAGGCGCAGTACTGGGCGCCGAACCTCCCGGCCGCGCGCGACGTGCTGATGGCGCACTACGACCACACCTACGTCGTGCCGGGTGAGGCCGCGCCGCGCGCCGCCGAGACCTCGGACCCGGTGGACCGCGACGTCTCCCCGTTCCCGCACGAGGCCGCGGGCAGCGATTTCCGGACGGTCGGCGAGATCTTCTCGTCCGAGCACAACCCGGACCGCAAGAAGCCCTTCGACATCCGCACGGTGATGCGGGCCCTGTCCGACCAGGACCACGCGGTGCTGGAGCGCTGGGCGGGCATGGCGGACGCGGACACCGCCGCCGTGCAGGACGTGCACCTGGGCGGCCGTCCGGTGTGCCTGCTGGGCATCGAGTCCCGTTCGGTGCAGCGGCGCGGTTTCCCTCCCACCGACGGCCCGGACACCTACACCGCGGGCACGCTGTTCCCGCGGTCGTCGAAGAAGGCCGCCCGCGCGATCAACTCGGCGTCGGGCAACCGGCCGCTGGTGGTGCTGGCGAACCTGTCCGGGTTCGACGGTTCACCGGAGTCGATGCGCAAGCTCCAGCTGGAGTACGGCGCGGAGATCGGCCGCGCGATCGTCAACTTCGACGGTCCGATCGTGTTCTGCGTGATCTCCCGCTACCACGGCGGCGCGTTCGTGGTCTTCTCGAAGGCGTTGAACCCGAACATGACGGTGCTGGCGCTGGAGGGTTCGTACGCGTCGGTGCTGGGCGGCGCCCCGGCCGCGGCGGTGGTGTTCTCCGGCGAGGTCGGCAAGCGCACCGCGAACGATCCGCGGGTCACCGAGCTCCAGGCCCTCGTCGGCGAGTCCAGCGGTGTCGAGCGCGCCCGGCTCAACGCCCGGCTCGCGGAGCTGCAGGCGTCGGTCCGCGCGGAGAAGCTGGGTGAGGTGGCGACCGAGTTCGACCAGGTGCACAGCATCCAGCGGGCGGTCGAGGTCGGTTCGGTGGACGCGATCATCAGCGCGGCGGACCTGCGGCCCCGCATCATCGAGGCCATCGAGCACGGCCTCAAGCGCTGAGGACGAGGCCGGGCCCGCGATCCACGTGGTCGCGGGCTCGGTCGGCGTCAGGAGCGGGAAGCGGGGATGACCACCCCCTGGAGGGCCATCCCCGCCTGTGCCTCCCCGTGATCGCCGCGCGGCCGCACCCGTTCCGGCATTAGCGCACAGCGATGCGAGGACCAAGTTAGTGATCTTGGTCGAGAACGGTCGACATCCCTGAGGAGTAGATCCGGGGTAAACCTACGTAGTAGTAGGTAAGCGGGACTCGCCCGTTCCGGATCCTAGCGGCGCAGCGCCTCCCTCGGTGCCCACCCGGCCACGACCACCGGTCGGGTGATCAGCGACGCTCTCCGGGAATCAGCGGGCCGCCCGCGCGGTTGTACCGCGGAGGTGCGCCTCCGGCGCCGCGCACCGCGGTACCCACGACGAGCACAGGATGGACATGCCTCACTTCGACCTGGTCATCATCGGCAGCGGTTCCGGCAACTCGATCCTCGACGAGCGGTTCGACGACTGGAACGTCGCGATCGTGGAGAAGGGCGTCGGCAGCACCGGGAACTACGGCGGCACCTGCCTGAACGTGGGCTGCATCCCGACGAAGATGTTCGTGCACACCGCCGACACCGCGTCCAGCCCCGGCGTCGGCACCAAGCTCGGCGTGGACCTGGAGCTGCGGGACGTGCGCTGGCGCGACATCCGGGACCGCATCTTCGGCCGCATCGACGCCATCTCCGACGGGGGCCGCCGCTACCGCGCCGAGGGCAGCGCGAACGTCACCCTGTTCCAGGGCGAGGCCCGGTTCACCGGGGTGAAGGAACTCACCGTGGCGACCGGCTCCGGCCCCGAGACGATCACCGCGGACCGCTTCGTCGTCGCCGCCGGCGGCCGCCCGGCCACTCCCGACATCCCCGGCATCGACGCGGTCGACTTCCACACCAGCGACAGCGTGATGCGCTTGGACGAGCTGCCCGCTCGCATGATCATCCTCGGCAGCGGCTTCATCGGCGCCGAGTTCGCGCACGTGTTCTCCGCGCTGGGCGTCGAGGTGACGGTGGTGGCCCGTTCCGGGGCGCTGCTGCGCGCCGAGGACGAGGACGTGTCGCAGCGGTTCACCGAACTCGCCCAGGCCCGCTGGGACGTGCGCCTCAACCGCAAGCAGACCGGCGTCGAGCGCGACGGCGACGTGGTGCGGCTGCACCTGGAAGGCCCCGACGGCGCGGAAACCGTCGAGGCGGAGCAGCTGCTCGTCGCGGTCGGCCGCACCCCGAACTCGGATCTGATCGACGCGGTCTCGGGCGGCTTGAAGGTCCGCGAGGACGGCAAGATCGAGGTCGACGCCGAGCAGCGCACCTCCGTCGACGGCGTGTGGGCGCTGGGCGACGTCAGCTCCGACCACGAGCTCAAGCACGTAGCGAACCACGAGCAGCGCGTCGTGCAGCACAACCTGCTGCACCCCGACGAGCTCATCGACTCCGACCACACCTACGTGCCGCACGCGGTGTTCTCCTCCCCGCAGATCGCCGCCGTCGGGCTCACCGAGCAGCAGGCGCGGGAGCAGGGCGTCGACTACGTCACGAAGATCCAGAACTACGGCGACATCGCCTACGGCTGGGCGATGGAGGACACCACCGGTTTCCTCAAGCTGCTCGCCGACCCCGCCGACGGCACCATCCTCGGCGCGCACATCATCGGCCCGCAGGCGCCGACCTTGCTGCAGCCGCTGATCCAGGCCATGCAGTTCGGCCTGGACGCCCGCACGATGGCCCGCGGCCAGTACTGGATCCACCCGGCCATGCCGGAACTGCTGGAGAACGCCCTGCTCGGGCTGGAACTGCACCCGGAGTGAGCTCCGGCCCGATCCCGAGGTGACGATGCGCCTGCTGCTGCTCGCCGACACGCACCTGCCCAAGCGCGCCAAGGCGCTGCCCGAGCAGGTGTGGCAGGAGGTCGCGCGGGCGGACGTCGTGTTCCACGCCGGAGATTGGGTGGAGCCGCCGCTGCTGGACGAACTCGAATCCCGCAGCGCGCGGCTCATCGGCGTGTGGGGCAACAACGACGGCGAACAGCTGCGGCGCCGGTTGCCGGAGATCGCGCGCGTGGAGCTCGATGGCGTCGGTTTCGCGATGATCCACGAAACCGGCGCCGCCCAAGGCCGGGAACGCCGCTGCGACAAGGACTTCCCCGACGCGGACGTGCTCGTCTTCGGCCACAGCCACATCCCGTGGGACACGGTCACGCCGAACGGCCTGCGCCTGCTCAACCCCGGCTCCCCCACCGACCGCAGACGCCAACCCCACTGCACGTACCAGACGGCGGAGCTCATTGACGGCGAACTGACAGGGGTCACCCTGCACCGCCTACCGCCGCGCGCCTGATCTCGTTGTTGCTGGGATACAACTGCAAGCATGGATTCAACCGAGTACGAGGGATCAGCCGAAGCCACTGTCACTGCGCAAGGGCGGTCGGCCATCCCGAAGGAAGTCCGCCAAGCTGCCGGGCGCGAACCGGGAACGAAGGCCTACATCACCGCGAA
Organism: Saccharopolyspora sp. NPDC002578; assembly: GCF_053592695.1. Taxonomy (NCBI): domain Bacteria; kingdom Bacillati; phylum Actinomycetota; class Actinomycetes; order Pseudonocardiales; family Pseudonocardiaceae; genus Saccharopolyspora; species Saccharopolyspora sp. NPDC002578. The sequence continues at coordinate 10,264 of NZ_JBSFWJ010000037.1, forward strand.
GGGCACCGGTGGTCGGATCGTCTTGGAGACTCGCGCTCAGAAGATTCAGCGTTTGCGGACAACGCTAACCAAGCAACTCGGCGCCGACAGTCCCTCGCTCGCCGATGAGCTGGCCGCCGATCGCAGCCGGGACGCCCGACGCGAATCGGGTGCGACGTGAACGCGGCATCTGAGAGGCAGGGCTATAACGCGCTTCCGGGCGCGTCACCTCAACGGTCACGCCATCCAGCGGAGGAACTCCGCCCATGCGCGGTGCCCCACCGATAACTCGCCGCCGTGCGGGTCCTTCGAATCCCGCACCGAGACCGCCCGCTCGGTCAACCGGACCTCGACGCAAGCATTGGACGAGGCCGCACTGTGGCTGCTCTTGAACCAACCCGTGTCGTAGTCGTTCATGCGACATCCTTCAGCTTCTCGACCAGCAAAGAGCGCGTCGCGCCCGCATCCACGGAGCTCACCGGCGGGGATCGGACGACCATCGAACTCCACCAGCTGCCACCACGAACCTGAGCGGCGAGCCCCTGTTCCGCTAGTTCAGCGTCGACAGGAACGCCGCCCACGCGACGTGCCCCACCGATAACTCGCCACCCTGCGGATCTTTCGAATCCCGCACTGAAACCACCCGCTCAGTCAGCCGCACCTCGACGCAAGCGTTGGACGAGGTCGAACTGCGGCTGCTCTTGAACCATCCGGTGTCGTAGCGCATCACTTCAGATCCTTCAGCTTCTCGATGAGCAAGTCACGAGCCGGTTCCGGATCAAGGGCAAGCTCTCGAACGCTCTCCCATGCCCGAAACATGGGCGCAGTTTCCACCTCTTGATCGTGGTAAGTACAGGGACCGTGGGAAGTGGCGCAAGCGATGCGAGGCGCGTTCCCGGCGAAATCCAACGTGATGAGGCCTCCTCCAAGGAGGAACTTGGATGTGGTCGCCCGGCTCAGAACCCGAACGGTCACCGACGGACGTTCACCTAGCTGGAGCAGGTGGAGGAGCTGACCGCGCATGATCGCCGGGCTCCCGACCGTTTCCTCCAGGGCCGATTCGGTCAGCACGAAGTCGATCTGCTTCGGTTCCTCGGCCTCCAACACCCGACGTTGCTGCTGAAGCCGGAACTCGATCCGACGCTCGATCTCCGCTTCGGAGGGCTCCCACCAGATTCCGTCCCCTACGCGCATCAACGCGACGACGTAGTCCTGCGACTGCGCGAGTCCCGGGACGATTCCGGTGTCGTAGAAGCCGATCGTGGCGGCATCGGCTTGCAGGTCGGCCAGCCGCTCGAACGACTTGGGCAGCTGATCGGTGTACCCCTTCCCGCGCTGCCGCTTCCGGGCCACCGCACCCAACGCGAGCACGGTTTCCCGGTCCGCGTCGGCAACTCCGTAGCGGTCGAGCAGCAATCCGAGCTCGTCGACGCTCAGCGAGGCCTTCGCCGATTCGAGGTGGCTGATCCGGGTGTAGTGCCGGTTGATCGCGCGAGCCGCCTCTTGTTGGGACAGCCCTGCTTCGCGCCGTAGTCGGCGGAGCGTGAGCCCCAGCTGGCGGCGCTCGACGGTTTGGCGGCCTGTGGGCACGAAATCTCCTCCGGCTGATCCATCGGCTACCTGATCAGGGGACCGACAATAGACCACAACCTGTGCTCTAGTTGTCCCACAAGCCAAACTATGCGGCTTAAATGAAGATCTTTCGTGAACTGTACCGAGACACCGCAGACCAGGAGGAACCCGGATGCGCGAGCAGCGAGCAGTCGAGAACGACACCTACGTGTGCCTGTCCGAGCAGGTCAGGGTCACCTTCGAGACCGAACCGGACCGCTCCGTCCAGCTCGACTTCCGAGGCAGCGGCGACGGCCTCACCCTGAACTTCACCGAAAAGGCTTTCGCCGAACTCACCAGCGCAGTAGGCCGAGCCAACACCGAACTCCTCGGCATCCCCACCCCGAACTGAGCGAACGGACCGTTCGTCCAAACCCCTTGGACAAACGGTCCGCTCACCCACAACCCGAACCGAGTCAACGGACCGTTCGCCCAAACCCGTTGGACAAACGGTCCGCTCACTCGATCCGCAGCTGAGTCAACGGACCGTTCGCCCAACGCGGACGCTCAGGCGGCGAGTTCGGACTCGAAGTCCTGCCACTCCCCCACATCCATGACACGCGCGAGTTCTGCCGCATGTCGGCGGAATTCGGCGACCGGGGCGTCCACTTCGGCGGCGTAACCGGCGGGCTTGATCAGGTATTCGTCGTCGTGGTGGATCGGCACCGCCGTTCGAGCGCCGAGGATGCTCGCCGCCACCGCCGCCTGCCGCGGGGTCAGCGCCGCCGGGAACGGACTCGGCGGCTGGAGGGCGGGATCGTCCACCACCGGCCCGTTGATCGGCAGGAACACCGCGTCGAACGGGCCGCAACGCCGCGCGATGGCCCACCAGGCGCCGTGGAACAAGGTGTCCCCGCCGTGCAGGACGCGCTTGCCGCCCGCCTCAACGACCCAGCTCACCTGCGGGGAACCCAGCCCGTCGACGGCGGGCACGGCGGTGATCCGGAACGGGCCGAGCTCGCGGCGCTCCCACTCGCCCACCACGTCGGCGGCCAGTCCGCTCGCCGCCAGTTCCCGCTCGACCGGCCCGGTGAGCACGTCGTCGAACGCCGCCGGCCGGAACACCGGCGCGCCGGGCTTCAGCGCTCGTTCGAGCGCGGGCACCCCGGCGTGGTCGGGGTGCAGGTGCGTCACCAGCGCCGCGTCGACCGACCCGTCGGCGGGGACGGGCAGCTCCACCCGCGGATCGCGGATCCCGAACAGCTCGTTCGGGTGCTGGACCAGGTCCACCACGACGGTCGTGCCGTCCGCTTCGATTTCCAGGCCTGCCCAGGCCAAACGCCGGATGCGCATCACGTGCTCCTCGGTTCTCCGGTTGACCTGCCGAAATTTAGCGTCCGATCGTTCGCCAAGTCAATAGCGCACGATCGGACGCTAAACTGGCGGGCATGTCACCTCGACGCTCCGCCGCCGAAGCGCGCGCCACGCGAGCGCGGATCATCCACCGCGCCACCGAGATCGCCTCCGAGGAAGGACTCGAAGGCGTCACCATCGGCCGCCTGGCGGGCGAGCTGGAGATGAGCAAGTCCGGCGTGCTCGGGCACTTCGGAACCAAGGAAGCGCTCCAGGCCTCGACCCTGGACGACGCCTTCGCGAACTTCTGGCGCCGCGTCGTGGAAGCCGCCGAACAGCACCGGCCGGGCATGCCGCGGCTGCACGCGCTCTGCGAGAACTCGGTGACCTTCCTGGCCACCTTGGAACTGCCCGGCGGATGCCTGCTCACGGCGGCGTCGAGCGAATTCGACGGCCGCCCCGGCCTGGTGCGCGACGCCGTCGCCCAACGGTGGTCGTGGTGGCGCGGCCGGCTGCGCGACGAGCTCGCCGCGGCGGCGGACCACGGCGAACTGCCCGCGCACGTCGACGTCGACCAGGCCGTCTTCGAGATCATCGCGGTCGGTCTGGCCCTGAACCAAGCCCTGCAGCTCGACCACGACCCCCGGGCCGTCGACCGCGCGCACCGCGCCATCCACCGCATCCTCGAAGCAGCACCTGAGCAGGCACGCGCACCCCAGACCGCCCGAGATGAGTGAACGGACCCTTCGCCCAACGGGATTGGACCAACAGTCCGTTCACTCCACCCGCATCGCGCCGCTGCTGCGGTGAACGGCCCGTTCGCCCAACGAGACCGGGAGAACGGTTCCACTCACTCCGGCTGCGGCGGGCACTTCCCGATCAAAGTGAACGGACCGTTCGCCCAACAGGATGGGACGAACGGTCCGTTCACTCGGTGAGCTCCGCTCAGATCACGCGGGGGCGTCCGGCGAGCATGCCGACGATCGTCTGCGCCACCACGATGACCAGCGCCGCGATCAGCGAGACCGTCCAGGTCGCCGTCACGTCGTGCAGCATCCCGAACAGGAACGGGCCCGACGCGGCGATCAGGTAGCCGATGCTCTGCGCCATCGCGGAGAGCTGCCCGGTGTCGGCGGCGTTGCGGGTGCGCAGCGAGATCATCACCAGCGCCAGCGGGAACGCGCTCATGCCGATGCCGATCAGCACCGCCCACAGCACCGGCGCGGCCAGCGGCGCCAGCAGCAGTCCCAGCAGGCCGGCGAACATGAGCGCGCCCATCAGCAGCGCCCAGCCGGACTGGCCGCGGGTCCGCGTCACCAGCGGCGGCAGCACCATGTTGATCGGCACGCCGATCAGCAGCAGCACGCCCAGCAGCGCCCCGGCGGAGGTGGCGTCCATGCCCGCGCCCTTGAACACCTCCGGCAGCCAGCCCATCACCACGTAGGCGATGGTGGACTGCATCGCGAAGTAGAACGTGATCAGCCAGGCCAGCGGGTTGCGCATCAGCGACCGCCGCTCGCCCTTGACCTCGGTGACGGCCTTCGTGGTGGGCCGCTTGCGGGTGCCGGGGATCCAGACGCACAGCGCGGCGAGCGCCACGACCATCCACGTCGCCAGCGACCACCGCCAGTTGCCGGTCGCCGAGTTCAGCCACGGCGTGATCGCCGAACCGGTGGCACCGCCGGCGGCCATCGCCGTCGTGTAGAGACCGGTGGCCAGGCCGACGCGGCCGGGGAAGGACTCCTTCACCACCACCGGGATCAGCACGTTGCACATGGCGATCGCCGCGCACACCAGCACGGTGCCCGCCAGCAGCGTCCACGGGCCGCCGAGGACGCGGGCGATCATCGCGGCGGTCAGCAGCGCGAGCGAGCCGCCGACGACGCGGTTCATCCCCCACCGGCGAGCCAGCAGCGGCGCGCCGATGCCGGCGACGCCGAAGCACAGCGTCGGCACCGAGGTCACGATGCTGGCCCAGGTGCTGGTCGCGCCGAGCGAATCGCGCACTTCGCCGAGGATCGAGGCGAGGCTGGTGACGGCGGGGCGCATGTTCGCGGCGGCCAGCGCGACGCCCGCCAGCAGGAATCCGCCGCCTGCCAGCGCGCGGGAGCGGGACGGCGCCATCGTCTCCGCTGCGCCTTCGTTGACGAGAACTTCGGCTCTGGCCAGCGCGGAGGATTCGTCGGCCCGGGTGCCGGGCGTGGCCGAAGCCGCTGACCTGGCATCCTGGTCGGTCACACGGTCGGTGGGAACTCGATCGATCGGGGGCTGGGTGTGCGACTCAGGAGACATCGCCACCTAGTATGGCAAACATAGGATGTTTGGATGAAAGGACCCTTCAGTGCCTTTGGTCACCACCCAGCGCACGGGTCTGGTCGAACAGGTCATCGCGCAGATGCGCACGCTGGTGAGCTCCGGCGAATGGCCGCTCGGGGAGCGCATCCCCACCGAATCGGAGCTCGTCACCGCGCTCGGCGTCGGCCGCAACACGGTTCGGGAAGCCGTCCGGGCACTCGCGCACGCAGGACTGCTGGAGGTCCGCCAGGGCGACGGCACCTTCGTCCGCGCCACCAACGAGCTCTCCGGCGCGGTCCGGCGGCTCTGCGGCTCCGAGCTGCGCCGCATCCTGGAAGTGCGCCGCGCGCTGGAGGTCGAGTCCGCCCGGCTGGCCGCCGCGGCCCGCACCGATGAGGACGTCGCCGAGCTGGAAACGCTGCTCGCCGCCCGCGACGACGCGGTGGACCGCCTCGACCGCGAAGTGGTCGTGCACGAGGACACCCGGTTCCACCTGCGCCTGGTGGCCGCCTCGCACAACCCGCTGCTGATCGGGCTCTACGAAGGCATCAGCGAGGCCGTGCAGTCCAGCGTCGCCACGACCTTCGACCCCGCGTCGGTCACCCAGGTCTCGCACACCGAGCTGCTCAACGCCGTGCGCTCCGGCGACGCGGACCGCGCCGCGGCCGAAGCCGGCGGGTTCCTGGACGAATTGCTCGACGCGATCGACGTTCAGCCGGAGAAGCCGACCTCACCCGCCGAGTAGTCGGTCCCGAAGTCGAAGGTGCCCGAATCCGCCGCGGCGTCCCCGGCGATCGGGGCGAGCCAGGCCGCGGTGAGCACCCCGGAGGTCACGACCTCCCGGGATCGGCCCGCACCGGCTCGCTGCAACGCCACCGAGGGCGCGCCGAATCGGGTGATGACGATCTCCTCACCGGACTCCACGCGGTCCAGCAGCTCCGGCAGCCGCGCCTGCGCTTCTTCCACCGAGATCTCAGTCGCCATGCCGAGGATGTTACGCGGGTCACTCCCCCGCGTGCATCGCCGCAGGTCCGACCAGGGGAAGACCGCGCGGCGCCCCGCCATCGAGCAGCCGCAGCAGCGCGCCGGTGTCCAGGTGCCGTTCGACGAGGTCGCCGAGCAGGTCCAGCTGCCCCTCCCGCAGCGCCGCGAACGACACGTCCGGTGCCGCCGCGAAACCGTCCCGGCCCGCCTGGCGCGCTACGTGCGCGAGGAACCGGCGGCGGAACGCGTCGTTCTCGAACAGGCCGTGCCAGTGCGTGCCGGACGTGGCACCGCTGACCGCGCCCTCCGCGCCGAACTCGGTCGTGATCAGCGGGACCAGGTCGTCACCGGGCCGCACCGGCGTGCCGTGGTGGATCTCGTAGCCGGTGACCGCCTCGCCGAGCGCGGTGCCGCTCGGGGTGCGCAGCGTCTTCTTCGGCTCGAACTCGATCTCCAGGTCGAGCAGCCCGAGGCCGTCGACGGCACCGCCCCCGGACTCGACCTCGTCGGTGATCCGCCGGGACAGCATCTGGAAACCACCGCAGATCCCGAACACCGGCAGTCCCGCCCGCGCGTGCGCCAGCACCCCGTCGGCGAGCCCGGTCCGGTGCAGCCACGCCAAGTCCTCGACGGTCGCCTTGGAACCGGGCAGCACCACCAGGTCCGCGTCGGTCAGCCGGGACGGTTCGGTCACGAACCGCACGGCCACGCCCGGTTCCGCCGCCAGCGCCTCGATGTCGGTGGCGTTGGAGATGCGCGGCAGCTTCGGCACCGCGACCCGCAGCCACTGGTCGCCCAGCGGCGGCGCCGGATTGCCCACCACGCCGTCGGCGACGTACGACAACGAGTCCTCGGCGTCGAGCCACAGCTCCTCCGACCAGGGCAGCACGCCCTGCACGGGACGGCCGGTCAACGCCCGCACCTGCTCCAGGCCCGGTTCCAGCAGCGCCGGATCACCGCGGAACTTGTTGATCACGAACCCGGACACCAGCGCCTGATCGGCCGCGTCCAGCAGCGCCAACGTGCCGTAGAGCGCGGCGAACACGCCGCCCCGGTCGATGTCGCCGACCACCAGCACCGGCAGCCGCGCGGCCTGAGCGAGGCCCATGTTCGCGATGTCGGTCGCCCGCAGGTTGATCTCCGCGGGCGACCCGGCGCCCTCGCAGATCACCTGGTCGTAGTCGCCCCGCAATCCGTCCAAAGTGGACGACACGGTCTCCAGCAGAGCCGCTTTGCGCTCCCGGTAGGACAACGCGGTGACCTCACCGGCCACCTCGCCCAGCACCACGACCTGCGAACTGCGGTCCCCGCCGGGCTTGAGCAGCACCGGGTTGAACCGCACCGACGGCTCCAGCCCGCACGCCGCCGCCTGCACCGCCTGCGCCCGGCCGATCTCGCCGCCGTCCGGGCACACCACGGAGTTGTTCGACATGTTCTGCGCCTTGAACGGCGCCACCCGCACGCCCGAGCGCGCCAGCCAGCGGCAGATCCCGGCGACCAGGACGCTCTTGCCCGCGTCCGAGGTCGTCCCGGCGACCAGCAGCCCGCTCACGGCTGGGTGAGGATCTCGTTGCCGTCCTCGGTGATCAGGATGGTGTGCTCGAACTGCGCGGTCCACGACTTGTCCCGCGTGGTCACCGTCCAGCCGTCGCTCCACATGTCGTACTCGTGGGTGCCCAAGGTGATCATCGGCTCGATGGTGAACGTCATGCCCGGCTCCAGCACGGTCTGCACCGACGGCTCGTCGTAGTGCAGCACCACCAGCCCGGAGTGGAACGAGCGGCCGATGCCGTGCCCGGTGAAGTCCCGCACCACGCCGTAGCCGAAGCGCTTCGCGTAGGACTCGATGACCCGCCCGACCACGTTGAGCTGACGGCCCGGCTTCGCCGCCTTGATGCCGCGCATCGTCGCCTCGTGGGTGCGCTCCACCAGCAGCCGCACCTCCTCCGACGCCTCACCTGCGATGAAGGTGGCGTTGGTGTCGCCGTGCACGCCACCGATGAAGCCGGTGACGTCGACGTTGACGATGTCGCCGTCCTCGATCACCGTCGAGTCCGGGATGCCGTGGCAGATGACCTCGTTCAGCGAGGTGCAGCAGGACTTCGGGAAGTTCCGGTAGCCCAGCGTCGACGGGTACACGCCGTTGTCCACGAAGAACTGGTGCACGACCTCGTCGATGCGGTCGGTGGTGACACCGGGCTCGATGGTCTTGCCCGCGAGCTGCAGCGCCTGCGCCGCGAGCCTGCTCGCCACCCGCATCGCCTCGATGACCTCGGGCGGCTGCACGTCCGGGTCGGTGTTGCGGCGCGGAGCGGGCTTGTCGACGTATTCGGGCCGCTCGATCGTCACCGGCACCGGCCGGCGGGGCGTCTGGACTCCTGGCTGCAACGGTGCGCGTACGGGCATGCCCTTCACTCTAGAACGTGGGATCCGGGCTCGACCGCTCCCCGTCCCGCCGCGCCGCCCCCGGGGCGACGAGCCACCCGCACAGGCGACGAGCGGCGCGTTCCGGCTGGTCAGCTCGCTCAGGCGCCGGGCGAGGCGGTGGCGAGCCCTTCCTCTTCCGCCGCGGCCAGCAGCGCCTTGTCGTAGGAGACGTAGGCGTGCAACCCCTCGCGGATCTTGCACGCGGACGCGAGGTGGATCGCCTCCAGCGGGCTCACCTGCGACCGCAGGCCCGCCGCGGTGTCCAGCACGTCCTGCTTCACCGGCAACCGGTCCAGCTTCGACAGGATGATCGAGGCCAGGTCCTCGATGGCCGGGCCGAACTCGCGGAACGTGCGCAGCACGTCGACCTGCGAGACGGCGCTGGTGATGCGGGGCTGCTCCAGCCGGGCCTGCACCCATTCGCTGAGCGCCTTGCTCTCCGGCTCTGGGGCGATCAGCTTCACCAGCGCGGAGGAATCGAAGTAGATCAAAGCCGCTCCTGTTCACGTCGGTCGTCGCCCGGCGGCGTCCTGCCCGGTCCCGGTTCGTCCCAGGCCCGCGCGTCGAACTCACCGGTCTCCGGGGCGCCCGGTTCCGGCAGGTCGCCGCCGTCGCCGGGGATGAGTTCCCCGGCGGCGATCAATTCGTCGTAGAGCGAATGCGCGCGTGAAGGCGGGTTGAGGACCGCGACCGTCCGGCCGCGGTCCGTCACCAGGATCGACTCACCGGTCGCCACCCGCTTGAGGTAGCGGCTGGCGTTCTGCCGCAGTTCCCGGACCCCGATCCGCTCCATGAGCTACAACGTAGCACGTTGACTTCACGGCGTGTTCGACAAGAAGCTCTCCGCTACCTGCACGGCCGGCTTCGACTCGCCCGAGTCCTCCAGCAGCACCGCGAAGGCCAGGTCACCGCGGTAACCGACGAACCAGCCGTGCGAATGGGTGCCGTCCCCGAACTGCGCGGTGCCCGTCTTGCCCGCGACCTCACCCGCGCTCGCGGCCCCGGTGGCCGTCCCAGACAGCACGACCTCCCGCATCATCGGGCGCAGCTGCTCCAGCGTCTTCGGCGACAGCGGAGCCACCTGCGCGTCGGCCTTCGTCTCCGCGCCCTCGATCAGCTTCGGCGTGGGCATCGACCCGTTCGCCACCGTCGCCGAGGCCAGCGCCATCCCGAACGGGCTGGCCAGCACGGCGCCTTGCCCGAACCCGTTCGCCGCGCGACCCGTCGTGTTCTCCGCGCGCGGAGCCTGACCGGTGATCGTCGTGATGCCCGGCACCTCGAAGTCGACGCCGATGCCGAGCCGCCGGGCCATGTCGGTCAGCGCCTGCGCGGGCAGGTCCACCGCGAGCTGCGCGAACGTCGTGTTGCAGGACTTCGCGAAGGCGGTGCGCAACGGCACCACGCCCAGGTCGAAGTCCTTGTCGTTGGGGATCGTGCGACCGTCGAACACCTTGCTCTTCGGGCACTCCACCGGCGCGTCGATGCTGACCTTGCCCGATTCCAGCCCCGCAGCCGCGGTCGCGATCTTGAAGGTGGAGCCGGGCGGGAACTGGCCGCTCAGCGCGGGTGAACCCTGCGCGTCGGCCAAGTCGTTCTGGGCCACCGCGAGCACACCGCCCGTGGAAGGCTGCAACGCGACGATCATCGCCGCCTGCGGCACCGGCGCCACCGCCTGCTCCGCGGCCCGCTGCACGCGGTCGCTGAGCGTGGTGCGCACCTGCTCCACCGGCCGCGACGGCTCCTCCTGCAGGACCTCGACGGGCGCACCGCTCGCGTCGGCGGTCGCGACGCTCCACCCGGAGTTCGCCGCGATCTGCTCGTCGACCTGCTCGGACACCCCGTCCAGCACCTGCGCGGCGTACCCGCGCTCGGCGGTCACCAGCTTCGGCTGCGCCGGGAAGCGCACGCCCGGCAGGTCGTAGATCGCCGGACGCACCTGGTCGTAGTCGGCTTGGCGCAGCGAGACCACCACGTAGGGCTGGCCGGGCGGCGTGCGGCCGACACCGTCCAAGATCGTCTGCTGGGTGATCTCCGGGTCGACCGGCTTGAGGCCGTCCGCCAACCGCCCCGCGACGCCCGGCAGGTCTCCGGCCTGCTGCGGGTCGAGGCTGACCGTGACGATCTGCTCCGACCGCATCAGCTCGGCACCATCGCGGTCCAGCACCGGCTGGGGTTCCGGGCGCTGCTCGTTGAGCACCAGCCGCTGGTCCGGCCCCAGCTTCGGGTGCAGCACCGACGGCGCCCAGTGCACCTTCCAGCCGTCGTCGGACTCGGTGAGCTCGAACGCGCCCTGGTACCGCCAGGCGCGGCCATCGCCCAGATCCCAATCCGCGTCGAACGTGGCGCGGGCAGGGGCGCCGCCCTCGTCCTCGACGACGTTGGTCACGGTGAACCGCACCGCCTGCGGCGACAGGCCGTCGCGAGCTCCGTCGAGCGCCTGCCGGGCCTGCTGGGGAGCGTCGGTCCGGCCCGCGGCGCCCGCGCTGTCACCCGCGGCGAACGTGCTCAGGAACGAGGAGGCGACCTCCTGGGCGGAAGGACCGGACTCGAACACGCCGCAGCCCGAGACGGGGAGGGTCAGCGCCAGACCGGTTAACGCGGCGAGGGCCCGCGAACGCGAGCCCCGCTGGGGGAAGATCCGTGAGGAACGCACCCCGCGAAGTATGCCGAAGTCGACCAAGGCTTCCGAGCGCCCACCCGGTTGGTCCTGTGCCCGGGGCTTTCGGAGGTTCGTCCGACTCGGCGCCTCAGAACAGGACGGTGCTGAACGTGCCGGCCTGCTGGAAGCCGACCTTGCCGTAGGCGACCCTGGCCGCGATGTTGAAGCCGTTCACGTACAGGCTCGCGGCCCGCCCCAGACCGCGGACCAGGTGGTCGGCGACGGCGGCCGTGCCTGCCGTGCCCAACCCGGAGCTGCGCTTGTCCGGGTGCACCCAGACGCCCTGGATCTGCCCGACGGCCTGCGACATCGCGCCGATCTCCGCCTTGAACACGACCTCGCCGTGCTCGAAGCGGGCGAACGCCCGTCCCGCCGCGATCAGCTCCGCCACCCGAGCGCGGTATCCGGCGGCACCGCCGTCGCGGGACGGGTCGACGCCGACCTCCTCGGTGAACATGGCGACCGCCGCGGGCAGGTAGCGGTCCAGCTCCTCCGGGCGGACCTGGCGGACCAGCGGGTCAGGGCGCACGGCGGGATCACCGGACAGGACCATTAGCGGCTGCTGCTCGCGCACTTCGCGCGCGGGACCCCACTGGGCGGCGAGCTCGTCCCACAGCGCCAGCACCTGCTCGGCCGGGCCGACCAGCGAGGAGCACACCCTGCGACGGCGCAACACCCGATCGGCGAACGCCCGCATCGCGTCCGGTCCCCCGGACAGCGGAATGAGGTTGACGCCGGAGAAGCAGAGCCCGTCGAGCCTGCTGCCGTAACCCCAGACCTCGCCGCCGAGCCTGCTCGGCCGAAGCCCGGCGGGTTCCACCCTGGACGCCACCATGCAGGCCGCGACCGGGTCCCTGGCCAGCGCCGCGCGGACCTGGACCGCGTCCCGATCCTCCAGCAGGCGGGCACCGACGAGCTTCAGCACGGGTAAAGACTGCCAGACCGAACGGCCCACGGGCTCCCCTGCCCGACGTACCCGGCGCACACCCACCGGGTATCACCCGAACGGCGTAGCGACGGAGGTGGCGCCACGATCAGCCACGACCGCCGCGAACGCGGACCGCCCGCCGGAACCGGGCTCCGGCGGGCGGGATCGATGATCAGCCGACGGTGACGACGGGGCTGCCGTCGCCCTGCTCCTCGGCGCCCTCCATGGACTCCGCGATGCGCATGGCCTCTTCGATCAGGGTTTCCACGATCTTGGCCTCGGGCACGGTCTTGATGACCTCGCCCTTGACGAAGATCTGCCCCTTGCCGTTGCCGGAGGCGACGCCGAGGTCGGCCTCGCGGGCCTCGCCCGGGCCGTTCACGACGCAGCCCATGACTGCGACGCGCAGCGGCACCTCCATGCCCTCCAGACCGGCGGTGACCTCCTCGGCCAGCGTGTAGACGTCGACCTGGGCACGACCGCAGGACGGGCAGGAGACGATCTCCAGCTTGCGGGGGCGCAGGTTCAGCGACTGCAGGATCTGGGTGCCGACCTTGATCTCCTCGACCGGCGGCGCCGACAGCGAGACGCGGATCGTGTCCCCGATGCCCTGGCGCAGCAGCGAGCCGAACGCCACCGCGGACTTGATCGTGCCCTGGAACGCGGGACCGGCCTCGGTCACGCCCAGGTGCAGCGGGTAGTCGCACTGCTCGGCGAGGATCTCGTAGGCCCGCACCATCACGACCGGGTCGTTGTGCTTGACCGAGATCTTGATGTCGTGGAAGTCGTGCTCGGCGAACAGGCCCGCCTCCCACAGCGCCGACTCGGCCAGCGCCTCCGGCACCGCCTTGCCGTACTTCTTCATCAGCCTCGGGTCCAGCGAACCGGCGTTGACGCCGATCCGGATCGGCGTGCCGTGGTCCTTCGCGGCGTGCGCGATCTCCTTGACCTGGTCGTCGAACTTGCGGATGTTGCCGGGGTTGACCCGCACCGCCGCGCAGCCCGCCTCGATGGCGGCGAAGACGTACTTCGGCTGGAAGTGGATGTCGGCGATCACCGGGATCTTCGACTTCTGCGCGATCGCGGGCAGCGCGTCGGCGTCATCGGCGCTGGGACAGGCCACGCGCACGATGTCGCAGCCGGAGGCGGTGAGCTCCGCGATCTGCTGCAGCGTGCCGTTGATGTCGGCGGTGTTGGTGGTGGTCATGCTCTGCACGGAGATCGGGTGGTCGCTGCCCACTCCGACCGGACCGACCTGCAACTGCCGGGTCTTGCGCCGTTCGCCCAGTGTCGGGGCGGGTGCTGCGGGCATCCCCAGATCGACGGTCATCGATTCCTCTCCACCTTTGCGCTGCGCGGATGCGCTGATGAGTGACGGCGGGGCGAGGTGATTCCTACCGCACCCCGGCGGACGGGACGGCTCAGCGACGAGCGTGCCGACACCGCTCCGGGAAACCCCTCGGAGGGATCTCCGAGCGTCCGGCGCGTGCCGTTCCGGGCCCCACGATACCGATAGCCACTCACCCGGTCAGGCAAGGTTCTCCCTCCAGTGATCACTGACCGTGATCATCGGTGGGCACCAGCGCGCCCCGCTCCTGTGTTCACCGACATTTCACGCTGAGGCCGGACCTCGCAACGACGAGCGGTGTTCGAACCCACCGGAACCGGCCACCGCCCGGCGCGACTAGAGCAGCGTCACCGGGTTGACGACGTCGGCGACCAGCACCAGCAGCGAATACGCGATGAAGATCAACGTGACGCCGTACGCCAGCGGCATCAGGCGAGCCGTGTCGAACGGACCCGGATCCGGCCTGCGCACCAGCTTCGCGATGCCCCGGCGCAAGGACTCCCACAGCGCACCGGCGATGTGCCCGCCGTCCAGCGGCAGGATCGGCAGCATGTTCATCACGAACAGCGAGAGGTTCACCGCCGCCAGCAGGTTCAGCATCGTGATCAGCCGCGCGCCCACGGACACCTCGTCCATGGACAGCACCTCACCGCCGATGCGGCTGGCGCCCACGATGCCCACCGGCGAATCGTCGGACCGCTCCTGACCACCGATGGCCGAGATCAGGTCCGGCACCCGCTGCGGTAGCTCGACGATCTTCTGCGCCGTCAGGCTGACGAACCCGCCGATCGTGTGGGCCACCCCGGCGACGTCCTGGCGGACCAGCACCGAGCTGGGCGAGAGCCCGAGGAACCCGACGACCTCGGTCTTGTCCGGCTCCTGCAGCGACGGGCGCTTGTCCTGGATCAGGTCGGCGTTCAGGGTCAGGCGCTCGTCGCCGCGCTCCACCACGACCGGCACCGCCCCGGACGACCCGCGGATGGCCAGCTGCAGGTCCGTCCACGAGGAGTACGGCTTGCCGTTGAACTCGACGATCTTGTCGCCGGGCTGGAAACCAGCGGCGGCGGCGGGGGACTTCGGAGCACCGGCCGGGCAGTTCGCGGTGTCCTTCGCGTCCGCGGACACGACGCACTCGCTGACCGACGCCACCGTCGTGGTCGGCTGCGGAGTGCCGTAGCCCATCAGGATCCCGGCGAAGATGAGCACCGCGAGGATCAGGTTCATGAACGGCCCCGCAGCCATCACGATGATCCGCTTCCACGGTTTGCGCTGGTAGAACTGCCGATGCGCGTCCTCCGGCGTGACCTCTTCGGCCGCCGCCTCCCGCGCGTCCTCGATCATCACGCGCCACGGCGCCGAGGAGGCGGTGCGCCCGTACTCCTCGTCCCGCTTCGGCGGGAACATGCCGATCATCCGGATGAAGCCGCCGAACGGAATCAGCTTCACGCCGTACTCGGTCTCGCTGGTCTTGCGCGACCACACGGTGCGGCCGAAACCGACCATGTACTGGGTGACCTTGACCCCGAACATCTTCGCGGTGAGCAGGTGACCGAGTTCATGCCAGGCGATGGACAGCAGCAGGCCCACGAAGAACAGGACGATGCCGACGATGACCAGCATCACTGCCCCTTCCCGGCCGCCACGAGCTCGCGGGATTTCACTCGCGCCCACTCCTCTGCTGCGAAGACCTCATCGACGCTCTGCGGCTCACCGCGCCACTGGTCGGCCGCGGCGAGCGTTCGCTCCACAGTCTGCACGATGTCGGTGAAGCCGCTGTTGCCTTCGACGAAGGCGGCCAGCGCTTCCTCGTTCGCCGCGTTGAAGATCGCGGGCAGGCAGCCGCCGGTGGAACCGGCGTGACGGGCCAGCGACACCGCAGGGAACGCCTCGTCGTCGAGCGGTTCGAACGTCCACGAGGACGCCTCGGAGAACGACAGCGGCGGCGCGGCCTTCGCGATCCGGTGCGGCCAGTCCAGCCCCAGCGCGATCGGCAACCGCATGTTCGGCGGGCTGGCCTGCGCCAACGTGGAGCCGTCCACGAACGTGACCATCGAGTGCACGATCGACTGCGGGTGCACCACGACGTCGATGCGGTCGTAGTCCACGTCGAACAGCAACCGCGCCTCGATCAGCTCCAGGCCCTTGTTCACCAGCGTGGCCGAGTTGATCGTGACGACCGTGCCCATCGCCCACGTCGGGTGTTTGAGCGCCTCCTGCAGCGTCACGCCCTCCAGCTCGTGGCGCTTGCGACCGCGGAACGGGCCACCGGAGGCGGTCAGCACCAACCGGTCCACCTCGTCGGCCTTGCCGCCCGCCAGGCACTGCGCCAGCGCGGAATGCTCGGAGTCCACCGGCACGATCTGGCCAGGCTTCGCCGCCCGCAGCACCAGCGAACCGCCCGCGACCAGCGATTCCTTGTTCGCCAGCGCCAGCGTCGCGCCCGACTCCAGCGCGGCCAGCGTCGGCTTGAGCCCGCGCGATCCGTCGACGGCGTTGAGCACCACGTCGGCGGGCGTGCGCTGCACCAGCTCCGTCGTCGCCTCCGGTCCCGCCAGCAGCTTCGGCAGCCGGAAGTCCCCGGTGGAGTAGCCGAGCCGCTGCGCCTCCGCGTACAGCGCGAGCTGCACGTCCTCGGCCGCGGTGCCCTTGGCCACGGCCACCGCTTCGACTCCGAACTCCAAGGCCTGCGCGGCCAGCGCGGCCGGGTCGCTGCCGCCGGCGGCGAGGCCCGCGACGCGGAACCGGCCGGGGTTGTTCCGGATGACGTCCAGCGCCTGGGTCCCGATCGAACCGGTCGAACCGAGGATCAGCACGCTGCGCGGCGTCCCGCGTGCGGAGTCGTGCTCGGCGGCGGCACCTGCCGGGCCACCGGTTCCGGAGACGGGGGATTCGGGGCGCGCGCTCGAAGCGGGGGTCGCGGTGTCCATCACCGCCATTGTCCCCGAAGCAGGCGATCACCGGTCGCTCGCGGTGCGCGAAGACGAGATTGCCGTCACGATCGGGGGGTAAGCCCCGAGCACCGGACGCCTGGACCACCGGCCCGCACCGATGGCTCAGCGTTTCATCGACCAGGCAGGAAGGGGTAGCGCCATGGGCATCATCGGATGGATCGTTCTCGGTCTCATCGTGGGCGCCATCGCCAAGTTGATCATGCCGGGCAAGGATCCGGGCGGGATTCTCGTCACCTTGCTGCTGGGTGTGGTCGGGGCTTTCGTCGGCGGCCTGATCGGGAACTGGGTCTTCCACGTCGGATTGGGCAGTTTCTGGTCGTGGCGCACGTGGTTGCTGGCCATCGTCGGCGCGATCATCGTGCTGGGCATCTACCGGCTGATCGTCGGCAGGACCAGCAAGGCCGCCAAAGGGGGCTGACACGCCCCAGGTCCACTCCCAGGAAGCCGCGGAACGGGTCATCCCGTTCCGCGGCTTCGTTTCCGCGGCAGGCGTGCCCAGGTGGTCACCAGGCACCCGGTCGGCGGTCCCGCGTATGCGAAGATGGGCTACGCGTGGCTCGTGCCGCGCCTAGGAGCAGGTTCAACCGCCCCGGTGGCTGGTTGTGGCGCAGGAGGGTACGTGGCGAGCACGGAGCTGGAGACCAAGCCCGGTCAGGCCATCGACCCGGCAGACGAGCCGTCGGTCGACTGGGGCTGGCACGGCGGGTTCCCCAAGGGCACCCAGATCGCTGGCTGGTTCACCGTGTTCGCGCTGCTGATCATGCTGGTGGGCAACCACCACGGCATCCTCAGCGGCGGCGACACCTTCAAGACCGAGGACATCTGGCTCATCGGCCTCGCCGCGGCCGTCGCGATCGGACTGCTGGCGGACCTCCGCCGCCGTCGACGCTGACGGACGCCCCCGTCGTCACCCGGGAACTTGCCACGGTTAGGACGAACGGGTGGCGCCCATCCTCCTCCCGGCCGAGCCGACCACGACCCGACCTGCAGCGATGATCATTCATTGTTCGGAGGTCGCTCGATCGGGTTTGCCCCAGGAGGTCTACGTTTCGCTTCGTGGGCCATTCCCCGGAGCCGCAACTGCACCGGCGGGTCTTGGCGCGCCTGGGGGCGGCGACGGATGAACTCGCCGGGCTGCTCGGCGCTCGGGGCCGCGACCGGATACCGCACGAGTTCCTGGCCGCTCCCGCGCGGATCGACGCGCGAGCGCTGTGCCGGGAGCTGGACGGGATCAGCGCCGTCCGCGCGCTGCGGTTGCCCAGTTCCTTCCTCGACGAGCTGAGCGGAGCGCCCGCCCCCGAGCGGTTGCCCGCGCTGCTCCGGGAGATCGACCGGCTCGACCGGCTGCGGGAGCTGCGGCTCCCACCGGACGCCTTCGACGACGTACCGCTGGAGACCGTCGACTGCTGGCGGCACCGCGCGCTCGCCGAGTGGCCCGTCTCGCCAGGCGAACGGTTGTCGCTGCTGGCCGCGCTGTGCTGGTGCAGGCAGGCGGAACTCACCCACGAAGTCCTCGGCGTCCTGTTCGCGCTGGTGGACGAGTTGCACGCGCGCGTCGCCGAACGCCTGCGCCAGACCGGCCGACCGGCGCGCATCGCGGGCCCGTCCGGCGGACTCGCGCAGTGGGAGTGGTGGCCGGTGCCCGACGAGGGCCTGGGAGCGCTGCTGCGCGGCGCGGACGAGCAGCACAGCCGCGCCCGAGCGGGCCGGGCCGCGCTGCACGTCGCCTACACCTCGGACTACCGGCAGCTGCTGTCGGCGATGCTGCAGGTGCTGGAGTTCCGCAGCGCCGCACCCGAGTCCTGGCCGTTGCTGGCCGCGCTGGGCGAACTGCTCGGCGAGACGACGCGCGCGTGGGGCACCGAGCGCTTCTACCCGCCGGAGGCGGACGTCCCGGTGCGCGGCGTGGTGCCCTCCGCCTGGCTGAGCGTGGTCGTCGACCGGCACGGGCGGGTGGACCGCTCGGCCTACGAGCTCTGCGTGCTGATCCGGCTGCGGGAGGCCGTCCGGGACGGCGAGGTCACCGTGCCGGGTTCCGCGGATCCCCGCGTCGGCGTCGGCGACGTCGGCGAGTGCATCACCTGGCCGCCGGACGCCCCGGAACGGATCATCGCGTCCGGAGCCCCACCCGGCTGAATCCGCCGAGCTCCGGCGTCCCATGACGTGGTGTCTCCTTGCGCTCACTCGGCGTGCACCAATAGGAAGGCGTCGCGCAGTGGTCTTCGCGCCGCCGGCGGCGGACGCGCCGAGCGGTGACCACGCGGCCCGATCCGAACGGACTTCGAAGAGTGCGCACATGACCTCTGCGGTGCTGACCGCGTTCTGGCCGACTCGGCGGGGCTCGCTGTTCGACCAGGCGTGTCGACGGGCCGCGCACCCGGTGCGCGGCCGGCCCGCTCGGCGCGAGCACTCGGCGCTCGCGCCTCCCACGACGAGGAAGGCTGCACCATGTCGGTCACCGATGAACTGCTCCGCAACAACGACGCCTACGCCGCCGGATTCAGCGGTCCGCTGCCCCTGCCCCCGTCGAAGAAGATCGCGGTGGTGGCGTGCATGGACGCCCGTCTGGACGTCTACCGCGCGCTCGGCCTCCACGAGGGCGAGGCGCACGTGATCCGCAACGCCGGTGGGGTGATCACGGCGGACGAGATCCGCTCGCTCGCGATCAGCCAACGCCTGCTGGGCACCGAGGAGATCGTCCTGATCCACCACACCGACTGCGGCATGCTCACGTTCACCGACGAGGAGTTCACCGCATCCCTCCAGCGCGACACCGGGATCGCACCCGAGTGGGCTCCGGAGTCGTTCACCGACGTCGACGCCGACGTGCGGAGTTCCCTGGAGCGGGTCCGCACCAGCCCCTTCATCCCGAAGAAGGACTCGGTGCGCGGCTTCGCCTTCGACGTCGCCACCGGGAAGCTCCGCGAGATCGGCTGATCTCCCTCGGCGCCGCGGCCCGGCGAGGTCGCGGCGCACCGGGGGTCCGACCGGACAGTGCGGTGCGAGGGGAAGGGAGCACTGTCCGGTCGGCCGGGCCCGACACCGGTCGGGGGCATCGGCATCAGGCCGACGCGGTCCCGACGGTCGGTCAGGACCACGCTCACCAGCATGATCTCCGGCAGGTCCGTTTTTCCAGAGCCCCCACACGGTCGATGGACACCCCTTGCGCGGGACGCCGCGATGATCGTGCACCGATCGTCGCGGCACCCCGGCCGGAGCGTGCTCGTGGAACTTCGCGCTGGTCGACGCGGCCGCACGACCGGCCGCGGGTATGTGTCGCGGCAACCAGTCCACGCGGTGCGCCGAGGCGGCCGGACTCGAACGAGATCATCCGACTTGATGACGTCGTCCCGTCACCTGAGCGGCTGCTCCGGAACCGTCCCGCCAGCGGGCCGCTCAGCCCTCGGCGGCGAGCTGGCCGCAGGCCGCGGCGATCTCCTGGCCGCGGGTGTCGCGGACCGTGCAGGGCACGCCCGCGTCGCGGACGCGCTGCACGAACTCCCGCTGCACCGGCTTCGGCGAGGCGTCCCACTTGCTGCCCGGCGTCGGGTTCAGCGGGATCAGGTTCACGTGGGCGAACTGGCCCAGGTGCTTGTGCAGCAGCTTGCCCAGCAGGTCCGCGCGCCACGGCTGGTCGTTGATGTCGCGGATCAGGGCGTACTCGATCGACACCCGGCGCCCGGTGTGGTCGGCGTAGCCGCGGGCCGCCTCCAGCACCTCGGCGACGTTCCAGCGGTTGTTCACCGGCACCAGCGTGTCCCGCAGCTCGTCGTCCGGGGTGTGCAGCGACACGGCCAGCGTCACGTGCAGCTGCTCCTCGGTCATCCGCTTGATCGCGGGCACCAGGCCCACCGTGGAGACCGTCACCGAGCGCTGCGACAGGCCGAGGCCCTCCGGCGCGGGGTCGCAGATCCGGCGCACCGCGGCGATGACCCGCTTGTAGTTCGCCAGCGGCTCGCCCATGCCCATGAACACGACGTTCGACAGCCGCCCCGGGCCGCCCGGCACCTCGCCGTCGCGCATCATCGCCGCCGCCGTGCGCACCTGGTCCACGATCTCCGCCGTGGACAGGTTCCGCTGCAGGCCGCCCTGGCCGGTGGCGCAGAACGGGCAGGCCATGCCACAGCCCGCCTGGCTGGAGATGCAGACGGTGGCGCGCTCGGAGTAGCGCATCAGCACGCTCTCGATCAGCGTGCCGTCGTGCGCGCGCCACAGCGTCTTGCGCGTGGTGCCCTCGTCGGTGTCGAGCGTGCGGATCTGGCTCAGCAGCGTCGGCAGCAGGTCCGCGCCGAGCTTCTCCCGGCTCGCCGCGGGGATGTCGGTCATCGACTCGACGTCCGCGTTGAGCCTGCCGAAGTAGTGGTGCGCGAGCTGCTTCGCGCGGAACGGCTTCTCGCCCAGCTCGGCCACGGCGGCGCGGCGCTCCTCGGCCGACAGATCGGCGAGGTGACGAGGGGGCATGCCGCGCTTGGGCGCGTCGAAGACCAGCGGGAGTGAAGTCGACATAGCGCCGACCAGTGTCCCACGAAGGCGTCGGCGGCTCGTCGGCCCGTCCGCGGACCGGCGGCCCTGGTCGCCGCTCACCCCATCGGTTAATGTTTCGGGGTGCCGAAAAGCAGCTCTCCACGGCAGCGAAACTTTCGCTGCGGACAGCCGAGATCGCGGCGCGCGGTGACCGTGCTCGCCGCGCTGGCCGCGACGGCGCCCCTGGTGGCGGCCTGCGACGTCGACCTGAGCCGTGCCGATGACGGCAAGCCCTCGGTCGTCACCACCTTCACCGTGCTCGCCGACATGACCAGGGCCGTCGCCGGGGACGCGATCGAGGTCGAATCGATCACCAAGCCGGGCGCCGAGGTGCACGGCTACGAGCCCACCCCCAGCGACCTGCTCACCGCCGCGAAATCCGACCTGGTGCTGGACAACGGGCTCGGCCTGGAGAGCTGGTTCGCCCAGTTCGTGGCCCGCAGCGAAGCCCCGCACGTGACGCTCAGCGCCGGTGTCGAGCCGATCCCAGTCGAAGCCGGAGGCTACGAGGGCAAGGCCAATCCGCACGCGTGGATGTCGCCGCGCAACGCGAAGATCTACGTCGCGAACATCCGCGACGCGCTCACCCGGCTCGACCCCGCGCACGCCGAGGAGTTCCGCGTCAACGCCGAGAACTACGCGCGGCGGCTCGACGAGATCGAAACCTACCTGCGCACCGAGATCGCCCGGATTCCCGAGCCGCAGCGGGCCCTGGTCAGCTGCGAAGGCGCGTTCTCCTACCTCGCCAGGGACACCGGCCTGCGCGAGGCGTACCTGTGGCCGGTCAACAGCGACGAGGAAGGCACCCCGCAGCAGATCAAGAACACCACCCGGTTCGTCGAGGACCGGCGGGTGCCGGCCGTGTTCTGCGAATCCACCGTGAACGACAAGGCCCAGCGCCAGGTCGCCGAGGAGACGGGCGCGCGGCTGGGCGGCAAGCTCTACGTCGATTCCCTGTCCGAACCGGGCGGGCCGGTCCCCACCTACCTGGACCTGCTACGCCACGACGCCGAAACCATCGTCGGCGGACTCTCCGGGGGTACCCGATGAGCGTGCGGGCACGTCACGTCACCGTCTCCTACCGGGAGACGCTCGCCCTCGACGACGTGACCCTGGACATCGCGCCGGGACGGGTGTGCGGGCTGCTGGGCGTCAACGGGTCCGGCAAGTCCACGCTGTTCAAGGCGCTGATGGGGCTCGTGCGCCCGGACAGCGGCGAGATCCGGCTGCTCGGCCGCGACCCGAAGCGCGCCCGCGGCGACGGGCTCATCGCCTACGTGCCGCAGTCCGAGGCCGTCGACTGGACCTTCCCCGTCACCGTGGCCGACGTGGTGCTGATGGGCCGCTACGGCCGGATGGGACCGATGCGCCGCGCCCGGCCCGCCGACCGGGCCGCCGTCGCCGACGCGCTGGAACGGGTCGGGCTCACCGCGCTGGCCCGCAACCCGATCGGCGCGCTCTCCGGCGGCCAGCGCAAGCGGGCCTTCGTCGCCCGCGGCATCGCGCAGGAAGCCGAGCTGCTGCTGCTCGACGAACCGTTCGCCGGAGTGGACAAGGGATCCGAGGCGATGATCAGCGAGCTGCTGCGCGGACTCCGCGACGAAGGCCGCACGATCATGATCTCCACCCACGACCTCGCGGGCGCCCCCGCGCTGTGCGACGAGGCGGTGCTGCTGCACCAGCGGGTCCTCGCGCACGGCCCTGTCGCCGACGTGCTCGCCCCGGAAACGCTCGCCCGCACCTTCGGCGTGGCGGAAGGAGCCCGATGAACGACATCGCGATCTGGCTGCTGGAGCCGCTGCAATTCGGCTTCATGCGGCGCGCGCTGCTGGTCAGCGTCGTCGCGGCGCTGGTGTGCTCGGTGCTGTCGTGCTGGGTGACGCTGATCGGCTGGTCCCTGCTCGGCGACGCCGTGTCGCACGCCGTGCTGCCCGGGGTCGTGCTCGCCTACGTGTTCGCGCTGCCGTTCTCCGTCGGGGCTTTCCTGTTCGGCGGGCTCGCGGTGGCCATGATCGGCGCGGTGCGGGGCACCACGAAGCTCAAGGGCGACGCGGCGATCGGCGTCGTGTTCACCGGGCTGTTCGCGCTGGGCGTGGTGCTGGTCTCGCGCATCCCCAGCCAGGTCGATCTCAACCACATCCTGTTCGGCAACGTCCTCGGCGTCACCGACGGGGACATCGCGCAGGTCCTGGTGATCAGCGCGATCACGCTGGCGGTGGCGATGATCAAGCGCCGGGACCTCACGCTCTACGCGTTCGACCCCACCCACGCGCACGCCATCGGGCTGCGACCGCGCCTGATCGGGGCGCTGCTGCTGACCATGCTCGCGCTGACCGTGGTCGTCGCGCTGCAGGCCGTCGGGGTCATCCTCGTGACCGCGATGCTGATCACTCCGGGGGCGACCGCGTTCCTGCTCACCCGGCGCTTCCCGCAGATGCTGGCGGTGGCCGCGGCGCTGTCGGTCGGCAGCGGCCTCGCGGGCACCTACCTGAGCTTCCACCTGGACACCTCGACCGGCGGGATGATCGTGCTCTGCCAGGCCGCGCTGTTCCTGCTCACCTACCTGTTCGCGCCCGGCCAGGGCCTGCTGCGCGAGGTGCTGCGCCGACGCGCGCGGCGGGCGGAGGCGGCTTCGGCCGGATAGTCCACCCACTCGTGGCACCACCCGGTCTCCTATCGTGGATGACATGACAAGCATGGCCGAACGCCCGTCGGCGTCCGTGGAGGACTACGTCCGGGCGATCTACGGGCTCAGCGAGCGCGGGGTGGCCGTGACCAACGCGACGCTGACGCAGCGGCTGGGGCTGAGCCCCTCGTCGGTGTCCGGGATGATCACCAAACTGGCGCAGCTGGGACTGGTCACCCACGTTCGGTACCGAAGCGTCGAACTCACCGCGGACGGCCGCCGGTTGGCCTACGACGTGCTCCGCAGGCACCGGCTGCTCGAACTGTTCCTGGTGGAGGTGCTCGACTACACCTGGGACGAAGTGCACCCGGAGGCAGACGCGCTGGAGCACGCCGTCTCCGACGAACTGATCGAGCACATCGCCGCCAAGCTCGGCAATCCCACGCACGATCCGCACGGCGACCCCATCCCCACCGCGGACGGCATCGTCGAGAAGCCGACCACCCGGCTGCTGGACCAGGTCGAACCCGGCACCATCGGCACCATCGCGCGGGTCTGGGACACCGATTCGGAGCTGCTGCGCTACCTCACCGATCACGGGATGACGCTGGGCGCGCGGATCGAGGTCGTGGAGCGCAAACCGTTCGGCGGACCGCTGGTCGTGCGCATCGGAGAACCCGCGCAGGCCGAGACGCACTTCCTCGGCACCGAGATCGCGGGCACGCTCTCGATCCGGACCTGACCGCCTCAGCAGGCGCGGCGCCTGCCCCCGTCCCACTCCCGATCGTCGGCCCCCTCCTCGCCGGGGTGATCGGCGGGCTCGCTCGGCGGGGCCTCCTTCTCGGCCGCCTCGGCACCGTAGAGCTCGTCGGTGAGCAGGCGTCCGTGCAGCTCATCTGTGCGGTGCGCGCCGAGCACCGCGAGCAGCAGGTCGAACCGGTGATCCGTGAGCACTATGGCGACGTAGGCGAACCCGGCCAGGCCACCGAGCACCAGCGCGGACACCCACCGCGTGGGCACGTCCGCCTGCACCAGCAGGATGACCGCGAGCGCCAGCGCCAGCACGGAGGTGAACGCGATTCCCCTGGCGAGCATCACCTGGCGCCACAGCGACCGGAACGTCGGGTGCTGCCGGGACAGCTCCCGGACCAGCCGGGCTCGTTCGCGTCGATCCATCCGGGCGACCTGGCTCAGGCCCGCGGTCACCGGTCTCCCCGCGTGAATGGCCATCTGGTCGCTCCTGTTGCGCGTCTTCTCGGGCGGGATCGGGCCGCCTCTGCCCGCGGCCGTCCGGGAACGGCCGACCGGGCGCGATCATGGATCTGCTGACCGGTTTCGGTGGTCACCTCGATGTGCCGTGGTCGGCGCTGGAGGCCGTTTGTCGGCCACGGGGCACCGTCGCGGGTCTCTGCGCGGACCTGCGGGCGGCGCAGCCGCCGCGTCGTTGCAGCGGGCGCACACCCCGTCGCCACCACAAGTCGATCACGCCGGACGCCCCGGAACAAGGCGTCATTCGGGGGCGTTCGCATCGCGACAAAAGCACCGAAGGGTAACGGTACTCGATAATGCCGCTCGGCTTAATAGTCTGGCCGGTTGTTATTCCCAGCCGATCGAGACCCACGGCTACTTTACGTGGCAGTAACCGCACTCGGATACAGCAATCCCTTGTCCGAGCGGGTGTTTTCCCGAGCAATGAACTACCGGCCGGTACGGCACCGGAAAGCGCGACCCGAATCCGGAAAGGAGAATTCGAAATTCACGAACCGCGAAGCAGGCCCAGCGGACGGGTGCGAATTCGCACGCGATAGCCGACTTCCAGCGCGCATCCGGATACCTCGCGCAGCGCGCGGCGCGCGACCTTCGGCGAGAACTCGATCCCCAGCACCTCGGCCAGCTCCGCGCGATCGTCGAACCGCCACACCGTTCGCACCTGCTCGCTGTCGAAGCCGTGCAGCTGGAAGAACCGCTCCACCGCGGGCGGGTCGAACCGGGGCGCGTCCGCCCGCATCCACTTCCCGTACGGCTCGCACGAGCCGTCCAGATCGATGATCGCCAGCGTGCCGCCCGGCCGCAGCACCCGCTCGGCCTCGGCCAATCCCGGCTGGCACCCCGGCCCGAAGAAGTACGCCGTCCGCGCGTGCACGAGGTCGACGCTCGCGTCGGCCAGCGGGAGCCGCTGCGCGGGAGCCCGGCGGACGTCCACCCCGGCGAGCCCGGCGACCCGCCGCCGCGCCCGCTCCACCAGCGGCGCGTGCGGCTCGATTCCGATCACCGACCGCGCGGACTCCGCGAAGACCTCCAAGTGGAAGCCGTCGCCGCACCCGACGTCGACCACGTCCCGGCCCGCCCAGTCGCACCGGGCGCGCAGCGCGCCCCACAGCGCGCCGGTCGAGTCCTGCGCGCGGTTCTCCCGCTCGTAGACCTCCGGCCAGTGCCAGATGTTCGGGCTCGGCGTGATCCGGGGCTCCGGCTCGGAGCCGATCACCACGGCGACCAGATCATTGCGGTAGCAACCAGAAAAGCATCATCCACGCCACCACCGCGGACGGCAGCAGCGAATCCATCCGATCCATCAGACCGCCGTGCCCCGGAAGCATGTTGCCCATGTCCTTGATGCCCAGGTCCCGCTTGATGACAGACTCCATCAAGTCGCCCAGCGTCGCGCTGCACACCAGGGCGGCGCCGAACAGCGCGCCCTGCCACCACTGGCCCTCCAGCAGCAGCGTCACCGACAGCGCACCCGCGACGGTGCCCGTCAGCATCGACCCGCCGAAGCCCTCCCAGGACTTCTTCGGGCTGATCGACGGCGCCATCGGATGCTTGCCCAGCAGCACGCCGAACGCGTAGCCGCCCGTGTCCGAGGCGACGACGCCGATCATGAAGCACAGCGCGCGGAACGCGCCGTCCTCCGGCACCGCCAGCATCGCGGCGAACGACGCGAACATCGGCACGTAGGCGGCGGTGAACACCGAGGCCGTCACGTCGCGCAGATAACCGTCCACGCCCAGCCGGAAACGCCAGGCCAGGCAGCCCAGCGTGGTGATCGTGAAGGCCACCAGCAGCCCGCGCAGCCCGAACGGCCACGACAACCAGATCATCAGCTGGCCGCCCACGAGCACCGGCAGCAGGCTGACCCGGATGTCGGCGCCGCGGCGCAGCGCCCCGGCCAGTTCCACCGTGGAGACCGCGGCCGCCACCGCCACGATGCCGATGAACAGGTGCCGCAGCATCAGCAACGACAAGATGATCGCGGCGCCGAGCACGACGCCCACGGCGATCGCCGCTCGCAGGTCACGACCTGCGCGAGAAGGGCGCGACGGCGGGTCCGGTACGGAAGCGGACATCCCGGACTCACCTTCGCGCTGGCTGGTCGTCACCGAAGATCGCCCGGTACCAGCACTTCCGGAGCCCGGACCTCGTGCGGCCGGACCTGGGGACGACACGAGCGGGAACGACCAGGCGCCCACTCGGGCGCCGCCGGCGAAAGCGGCCCGGCAGCCGCGAACCACAGTTGCAAGACAGCCTCTCAAACTTCGAGGAGCTCTGCTTCCTTGTGCTTGACGAGATCGTCGATCTGGGCCGTGAAGCGGTGCGTCAAGGTCTCCAGCTCCTTCTCGCCCCGCTTGCCCTCGTCCTCGCCCGCTTCCCCGTCCTTGACGACGCGGTCGATCTCTTCCTTGACCTTGCGCCGGATTCCGCGCACCGAGATCTTGCCCTCCTCGCCCTTGTGCTTGGCGAGCTTGACCATCTCCTTGCGGCGTTCCTCGGTCATCTGGGGAACGGCGATGCGGATCAGCTGCCCGTCGTTGGACGGGTTGAAGCCCAGGTCGGAGTCCCGGATCGCCTTCTCCATCGCGGCGAGCTGGCTCGCGTCGTAAGGCTTGACCACGACCAACCGGGCCTCCGGCACGCTGATGCTGGCCAGCTGGTTCAGCGGCGTCGGCGAGCCGTAGTAGTCGACGACGACGTTGGCGAACATCCCCGGATTGGCACGGCCGGTGCGAACCGTGGCCAGGTCGTCCTTGGCCACCTGCACCGCCTTCTCCATCTTCTCCTCGCCCTCGAGGAGAGTCTCGTCGATCACGGTTGCTCCTTAGGTGTGCCGGCCGATGTGTACAGCGCGCCGCGCGACGCGGCGGCGTCGGTAGCGGAACCCGATCAGGATCTCAGCACGGTCAGGCGGACCCTGCGGCCGGGGTGCTGACCAGGGTTCCGATCTTCTCACCGCGCACGGCGCGAGCGATGTTGCCCTCCTCCAGGAGGTTGAACACCAGGATGGGCATCTGGTTGTCCATGCACAGGCTGAACGCGGTCGCGTCGGCGACCTTGAGCCCCCGCTCCAGCACCTCCCGGTGGCTGACCGCGTCGAAGCGCTCCGCCGTCGGGTCCGTCTTCGGGTCCGCGGTGTAGACCCCGTCCACGCCCTTGGCCATCAGCACGACCTCGCAACCGATCTCCAGCGCGCGCTGCGCGGCCGCGGTGTCGGTGGAGAAGTACGGCATGCCGGTCCCCGCACCGAAGATGACCACGCGGCCCTTCTCCATGTGCCGGATCGCGCGACGCGGGATGTAGGGCTCGGCGACCTGGCCCATTTCGATCGCCGTCATCACCCTGGTGTCGATGTCGTGCTCGCGTTCCAGGAAGTCCTGCAGCGCCAGGCAGTTCATCACCGTGCCCAGCATGCTCATGTAGTCGCCGCGAGCGCGTTCCATGCCGCGCTGCTGCAGCTCGGCGCCGCGGAAGAAGTTGCCGCCGCCGATGACCACGGCGACCTCGACGCCGCCCGCCACGACCTCGGCGATCTGCCTGGCCACCGTGCCGACCACGTTCGGGTCGACGCCGACCGCACCGCCGCCGAACATCTCACCGCCCAGTTTGAGCAGCACACGCCCATAGCCGTCTTCCGACAGACCGTCGTCGGTCACTGGGTTCCTCCCGAGAGGCTGATTGTTGCGCGGTGATCGAAGTGCACCGTCAGCGGTGCGCTGCGCGAACGCCCCGCCCTCCCAGGGGGCGGAGGCGGGGCGTGAGGTCGCGAACCCCGCCGCCGGGCACGCTCAGGGCGAGCCGGCGGCGGCGACGCGAAACCGGTGCGGCGGTCACGACCGCCGCACCGGGCGAGATCAGGCCTGGCCGACCTCGAACCGCGCGAAGCGGGTCACGGTCACGCCGGCCTCGTCGAGCAGGGCCTTGACGGTCTTCTTGTTGTCCTGCACCGACGGCTGGTCGAGCAGCACGTTCTCCTTGAAGAAACCGTTGAGCCGACCCTCGATGATCTTCGGCAGGGCCTGCTCCGGCTTGTTCTCGGCGCGCGCGGTCTCCTCGGCGATGCGGCGCTCGTTCGCCACCACGTCCTCCGGGACCTCGTCGCGGGCCAGGTAGGTGGCCTTCAGGGCCGCCACCTGCATCGCGGCGTTGCGGGCAGCGTCCTCGGAGGGACCGGTGTACTCGACGAGGACACCGACCGCCGGCGGCAGGTCCGCGGCGCGGCGGTGCAGGTAGGTCGTCACCTGGCCGTCGAAGACGGCCACGCGGCGCAGCTCCAGCTTCTCGCCGATCTTGACGGCGAGCTCCTGCACGGCCTCACCGATCGTCTTGTCGCCCAGCGGGGCGGCCTTGACGGTCTCGAGGTCGGAGGAGTTCGCGGCCTTGGCGGCCTTGACGACCTGGTCCGCCAGGGAGATGAACTCGTCGTTCTTGGCGACGAAGTCGGTCTCGCTGTTGAGCTCGATCATCGCGCCGTCCTCGGCGGCGACCAGGCCCTCGGCGGCGGAACGCTCGGCGCGCTTGCCGATGTCCTTGGCACCCTTGATGCGCAAGACCTCCACGGCCTTGTCGAAGTCCCCGTCGGTCTCGGTGAGGGCCTTCTTGCAGTCCATCATGCCGGCGCCGGTCAGGTCACGGAGACGCTTGACGTCGGCCGCAGTGTAGTTAGCCATCGTGCGGGTCCGTCCTTTTTCGGAATGTGTGCACAGCGGAAGTTTCAGCGGCGATTTCCGGCGGAACCAGGCCCGTCGGAATCCGCTCGCGACGCGAAAGAGGCGGCGGCCGCATCAGCGATGCCCGCCGCCACTGGCCTCGGCCACCAGTGTGGCCGGTCGGCGCGAAGATCGTGCTGGTCACCCGCTCGGACGGCGGGTGACCAGCACGACTGAATCAGGACTGAGCGGGCTGCTCGTCGGCCGCCGGGGC
Source organism: Saccharopolyspora sp. NPDC002578 (assembly GCF_053592695.1). Classification (NCBI taxonomy): domain Bacteria; kingdom Bacillati; phylum Actinomycetota; class Actinomycetes; order Pseudonocardiales; family Pseudonocardiaceae; genus Saccharopolyspora; species Saccharopolyspora sp. NPDC002578. The sequence goes on from NZ_JBSFWJ010000037.1 coordinate 40,081, forward strand.
CGCAGCGCCTTCACCGGAACCGGTGGCCAGCAGCTGCTGCTCCCACTCGGGCAGCGGCTCCTCGCCGGTCGGCTGCGGCTTCTCCTCGCCCTCGACGGCGCCGTTGCCACGGCCGCTGCGGGACATGAGGCCCGCGGCGACACCGTCGGCGACCACGCGGGTCAGCAGCGCGGCGGAGCGGATCGCGTCGTCGTTGCCCGGGATCGGGTAGTCGACCTCGTCCGGGTCGCAGTTGGTGTCCAGGATCGCCACGACCGGGATGCCCAGCTTGCGAGCCTCGCCGACGGCGATGTGCTCCTTCTTGGTGTCCACGATCCAGACGGCGCTCGGGATCTTGGACATGTCGCGAATACCGCCGAGGGTCTTCTCGAGCTTGTCCTTCTCCCGGGTCAGCATCAAGATTTCCTTCTTGGTGCGACCCTCGAAGCCACCGGTCTGCTCCATGGTCTCCAGCTCCTTGAGCCGCTGGAGACGACGGTGCACGGTCTGGAAGTTCGTGAGCATGCCGCCCAGCCAGCGCTGGTTCACGTAGGGCATGCCGACGCGCAGCGACTGCTCCGCGATGGCTTCCTGAGCCTGCTTCTTGGTACCGACGAACAGGATCGTCCCGCCGTGCGCGACCGTCTGCTTGACGAAGTCGTAAGCCGCATCGATGTAGGACAGCGCCTGCTGCAGGTCGATGATGTAAATGCCGTTGCGCTCGGTGAAGATGTAGCGCTTCATCTTCGGGTTCCAGCGCCGGGTCTGGTGCCCGAAGTGCACGCCGCTGTCGAGCAGCTGCTTCATGGTGACGACGGCCATGGCCTTGTTCGCACCTCTTGTGTCGGGCGCACCGCCGAGCGGTGCGCGGTTCGGTTCTCGCGGCGAGCCGGGTGGCCCGCTGCCCTGGTGTCCGCGCCCGGTGCCCCCACCCTGGCCCTGCGGGCCGGGACCTCGAAGGCACCGCTCGTTCCGCCGGAGCTCCGAACCGCCCTGCTCCCGAACGCCGAGCCGATCACCGATCGGTCCGGGTGATCTCGCGCCTCCCGGACGGCCGTGCCGAGCCGGGCGGCCGAAGCCGTTCAGCGCGGGACGGGGCCGCCAGGAGCGGAACCACAGGTGCGGGAGTGGAGTTGTTCGGTTTCCCGACGGCGACGCGCGGACACGCGAAGTCGGATCGTGCGCACACGAAACCGCGTTAATAGTGTACTCGACGGGCAAAGCCGCCCAGGGCGAGGTCGCGAGTTGTCCACAGGCGGCCGATTCATCCACAGATTTCCGGATTGCCCCTGTCCGGCCCGCGCCGAGCGGGTCACGGTGGAAGCATGCTCCCGCTCCCCCGGATCTTCCCCGTCCGCGCCGGTCACCGGCGCTCCGGCCACGTCCGGCCCGCCCTGCTCGCCCGGCTGCTGCCGGTGCTGCTGATCGTCGCGCCCGCGGTTCTTCCCGGCACCGCCGCGACCGCGCCGGGCGCTGAGCCCGGTGCCGAGGCTCCTCCCCCGCCGCGGAACGGATGGCACCACCCGCTGCCCGGTTCCGCGGTGTCACGCCCGTTCGCGCCGCCCACCAGCGCCTACGGACCCGGCCATCGCGGCGTGGACCTGTCCGGGGTGCCCGGTGCCACCGTGGCGGCGGCAGATGCGGGCGTCGTCGGCTACGCCGAGCAGCTCGCCGGTCGCCCGGTGGTGTCGATCGAGCACGCGGGCGGCCTGCGCACCACTTACGAGCCGGTTCGCCCGACCGTCGAGGCCGGTCGGCGAGTGGCCGCGGGCCAGCCGATCGGCGTCCTCGAAGCGGGACATCCCGGCTGCGCGGCACCGGCGTGCCTGCACTGGGGCGCCCGCCGCGACGCGGACTACCTCGATCCGCTCGCCCTGCTCGGTGCCGTCGAGGTGCGGCTGCTGCCCTGGGACGCTGCTGCGCCGGTCGGATCGTGAGCCCCGCGCCGCACGGGCTCTAGGCCGCGATCACGACTGGGGTTCGGTGAGCTTGCTGCGCAGGCGCAGGACCGCGCGCGTGTGCAACTGGCAGACGCGGGACTCGGTGACCCCCAGCACCTTGCCGATCTCGGCCAAGGTGAGGTTCTCGAAGTAGTAGAGCGTCACCACGACCCGGTCGCGATCGCTGAGCCGCTCCACCGCCTCCGCCAGCTGCCTGCGGCTGTCCCGGTCCACCAGGGCCGCCACCGGATCCTCCGCCCGGTCGTCGGGCAGCGTCTCGGCGAGCGACGCGGTGCCCCGGCCGACGCTGATCAGGTCGTCGAGGGCGACGACGCTGGTCATCTGCAGCTGGGCGAACAGGTCGTGCAGCTCGTCGGCGGACACATCGAGCTCGTCGGCGAGTTCCACGTCGGTGGCGTGGCGCTGGAGCTTCGCTTCCAACCGCTCCAGCGCGCGTTCGAGGTCCCTGGCCCGGCTGCGCACCGAACGCGGTACCCAGTCCTGCGCGCGCAGGTCGTCCAAGATCGCGCCCCGGATCCGCTGCATGGCGTAGGTCTCGAACTTCAGGCCGCGTTCGGGCTCGAACTTCTCGATCGCGTCGACCAGCCCGAAGATGCCGGACTGCACCAGGTCGGAGACCTCGACGTGCGAGGGCAGCCCGGTGCCGACCCGGCCGGCCACGTACTTCACCAGCGGCGCGTAGTGCAGCACCAGCCTGTCCCGCAGGCCTTGATCGCGATGTTCGCCGAAGGCGTGCCAGAGCGCCACGATGCCCGCTTCGACGTCGTCGGCGCTGCGCTGATCGTCGGCGACGAGGTACGACAACCGCCCCGGTGTCGAGGGCTTCGCCGCGTCAGCACCCTGGTCGACCCCGGATCGGGTGGCCGTGTCCGACTGCGCCGCGGCCCCCTGGGGGGTGGCCGCGCCGCCGGTGTGCCGGCTGCCGTTGACCTGCGCGCCGTTGGTGCCGGAGCCCGTGTCGTGGCCGTTCTGGCTGCGCTGCGCGGTCGGCTCGCCGGGGAGACTCGTCCTCGACGACGTCGATCTCGATGTCGCTTCCGTGGCCACGGTGCGGGCACCGCCCCCGGCGTCGTCAGGAACGGGGGTGGGTTCGGTCATGAATCGCCTTCAGCCGGTCGACGGTCACGTGGGTGTAAAGCTGGGTCGTTGCGAGCGTAGCGTGACCAAGCAACTCCTGAACGCTACGGAGGTCTGCTCCTCCTTCGAGCAGATGGGTCGCAGCCGAATGCCTCAGCCCGTGCGGCCCGAGATCGGCCGCGCCGGGCACGGCCTGCACGGCGTCGTGCACCACCCGGCGTGCGATGCGCTGGTCCAACCGCCCGCCGCGTGCACCGAGGAAGACCGCGGGGCCGGAACGGTCGGTGCCGAGTTCGGGCCGTCCCGCCGAGAGCCAGCGTTCCAGTGCCGCATCGGCGGGTACGCCGAACGGCACGGCGCGCTCCCGCTCGCCCTTGCCGAGTACGCGGAGCAGGCGCCGTTCATGATCGATGTCGTCGAGGTCGAGCCCGCACAGCTCGGCCACCCGGATCCCGGTCGCGTACAGCAGCTCCAGCAGCGCGTGATCGCGCAGGGCGACCGGGTCGCCTTGCGCGGCCCCGGCCGCGGACGCGGTCATCGCCGAGTCCGCCTGGTCTGCGCGCAGCACCGACGGCAGCACCCGGTGCTTGGACGGGGCCGTGAGCCTGGGTCCGGGGTCCGCGGCGAGCAGTCCGGTGCGGTGCGCCCACGCGGTGAAGGTCCGCACCGACGCGGCCCGACGCGCCAGCGTCGCCCTGCTGATGCCCTGGGCGTGCTGGCCCGCCAGCCACGACCGCAGCGCGGGCAGCGTCACCTGGTCCAGGCCCGGTCCGGAGTTCGCCACGTCGGCGAGCAGCGAGACCACGTCGCCGAGGTAGGCGCGCACGGTGTGCCGGGACAGGCCGCGCTCGGCGGCGAGGTGGCGCTGGAACCGATCCACCGCGGAACCCAGCTCGTCGGGAAGCGATGCGCGCGCCGCGCGCAGGTCCGTTCTCGCCGCGGCGCCGGACCGTCTGCGTTCCATGGTGCAAACGCTCGCCCTTGGACGTGGTCCGGTCAAGGGGGCCACGCCGTGAACACGCTCCCACCCGAGGCGCCGATGTCGATCACCGCGGGTTCATCCGGCGCACACCGCCCAACCGCCCTCCTTCCGCTCGACCAGGCCGGCCAGCTCCATCTCCGGCAGCAACGCCCGCACGGCGCGCAGGGACAAACCTGATTCCTGCGCGAGCCGGTCGGCGTCCGCACCTTTGCAAGCACTGACCGCATCGTGCAGTTGCCGCGCACGCGGCTCCAGCGCGTCGGTGCGGCGAGCGGCCGGTACCGGATCCACGAGGGGCGCGGCCCCGAGCGGGTTGATCATTTCGAGCACCTGGGGCGTCGATGTCACCAGCACCGCCTTCCCGGAGCGCACCATGTCGTGGCAGCCCACCGAACTGGCCGAGGTCACCGGCCCCGGCACCGCCATCAGCGGCAACCCCAGCGCGTCGGTGGTGTTCGCGGTGTTGCCCGCGCCGCTTCGCGCCCCGGCCTCCACCACCACGGTGCCCTGGCCGCACGCAGCGATCAGCCTGTTGCGCACCAGGAACCGATGTCGTCGGGGCGTCGTGCCCGGCGGGTACTCCGTGGCCACCGCTCCTTGTTGCGCGAGGGCGCGCAACAACCGGCCGTGTCCTGCCGGGTAGTCGATGTCGATGCCGCAGGCCAGGAACGCCACCGTGGTGCCGCCCGCGGCCAGCGCGCCCCGATGGGCCGCGCCGTCGATGCCGTAGGCCGCGCCCGAGACCACCGCGCACCCGGCCGAGGCCAGACCGTGCCCCAGCTCGGCGGCGAGGTGCTCGCCGTACCCCGTCGCCGCGCGAGCCCCGACCACCGCCACCGACGCGGCCAGCGCCTCGTTGAGATCCGCCCGGCCGCGCACCCACAGGGCGAGCGGGGCTGCCATGCCCGGCACCCCGACCTCGGCGGCCCCGGCCAGCAGTCCGAAGCGCTCCGCGGGCCAGCCCGGATCTTCCGGGATCAGCAGCCGCGCACCGATCCGCCGCGTGGCCGCCAGGAGATCCGCGCCCGAGACGTGCCGCCGCCGGGACTCGACCTCGTCGGCCACCGCACCGGGAGCCGAACCGCCGCGCACCAGCGCTGCCGTGCGGACGGGCCCGTGTTCGGCGACGCAGGCGGCCAACGCGGGCGCCGGGGGCTCGGCCACCGCCGCCAGGTAGGCACGAGCGAGCCGGACCTGCTCGTCCCCGCTCATCGCACACCCCCGTCGCCGCGACCGGTCCCGACCGGACGTGCCTGCGCACCGACAGCCGCTCCAGGTCTCGCGCCGGGGCGCCGAATCGCGAGCTCGAACCAGGAACGCCCCGGACTCGGGCCGGAACACCGACGGTCGGCGTCGTGCGATGAGAACCGACACGATGCCGCCGCGGTCAGCATCACCCGCATCGCTTGCATCGCCCCGGACGCCGCGGTCATGCGAGCCTCCGTTCCCGGAACGCGAGCGCGGCGGCCACGTGATCCGCCTCCGGACGCTCGCTGCCGTCCAGATCGGCCAGCGTCCACGCCACCCGCAAGCAGCGATCGGCTCCTCGCGCGGTCAACGCCCCCACGTCGAGCCCGCGGTCCAGCAGCGCCGTCACCGCCTCCGGCAGCGCGAACTCGCGGCGGAGCACCGGGCCCGGCACCTCGCCGTTGGTCTGCCAGCCCCGCGAAGCCCACCGCCGCACCGCCACCTCCCGCGCCCGCGACACCCGCTTGCGCACCACGTCCGTCGACTCCGTCCGCCCGCCTGCCCGCATGGTGGCCGCGGTGACCGGGCGCATGTCCACGCGCAGATCAACGCGGTCCAGCAGCGGACCGGACAGCTTGCCGAAGTAGCGGCGCCGCGCCTGCGGAGCGCAGTGGCAATCGGCGTCCCTGGCCGGCGCGCACGGGCAAGGGTTGGTGGCCAGCACCAGCTGGAACCGCGCCGGGTAGCGCAACGTCCCGTCCCGCCGCGAGAGCCGGACCTCCCCTTCCTCCAGCGCGGTGCGCAGTGCTTCGAGGCGTTGCGGACCGAACTCGCACGCCTCGTCCAGGAACAGCGTGCCGCGGTGCGCGCGGCTGACCGCTCCCGGACGCGCCAGCCCCGATCCGCCACCGATCAGCCCGGTAACCGAGGTGGAGTGGTGCGGAGCCACGAACGGCGGATCCGCCACCAGCGGCGCGTCCGCGCTGAGCTCACCGGCCACCGAATGGATCGCGGTGACCTCCAACGCCTCCTGCCGCGACAGCTCCGGCAGCAGCCCGCTGAGCCGTCGCGCGAGCATCGTCTTGCCGGTGCCCGGCGGGCCGGCCAGCAGCAGGTGGTGACCGCCCGCCGCGGCGACCTCCAGCGCCCAGCGCGCCTCCGGCTGGCCCAGCACGTCCGCCAGGTCCTCCGGCGACTCGGTGCGCCGGGACACGACCTCGCCTGGACCGTCCACGAGCTCGCCCTGCTCGCGCAGCCAGTCGACTACCTCGCTCAACCGCTCCGCGCCGAGCACGTCGAGACCGTCGACCAGCCGGGCTTCGGCCAGCCCTTCCACGGGCACGATCGCCCGCCGGATCCCTTCGCGCCGCGCCGCCAGCAGCCCCGGCAGCAACCCGCGCACGGGCCGGATCCGGCCGTCGAGCGCCAGCTCCCCCAGCAGCACCGTGCTTTCCAGCCGGTGCGCGGGCACTTGTTCGGCCCCGGCCAGCACCGCGCAGGCCAACGCCAGGTCGTAGGAGGTGCCCGCCTTCGGCAGCGCGGCGGGTGACAGCGCCAGCGTCACGCAGCTCTTCGGCCAGTCCTCCTGGCAGTTCTGCACCGCCGCGCGCACCCGGTTCTTCGACTCCTGCAGGGCCGTGTCCGGCAACCCCAGCAGCTGCACGTTCGGCAGGCCGCCCTTGCGCACGTCCGCCTCGATCTCCACCAGCACGCCGTCCACGCCGAACAGCGCGACCGCCCACGTCCGCCGCAGCGCCATTCAGAACACCCCCGGCAGGTGGTCGAGGGTGATCGGCCCCTTCGGGGGCCACAGGACGGAGATGACGTCGAACCGGACCTGGCAGCCGGTCAGCCGCCGCTCCGCGAGCCACGCTCTGGCGAGCTCCCGCAGGCGGCGGACCTTGTTCGGCCCGACGGCGTCGAGCGGCGCTCCGTAGTCGATCCCGGAGCGCGTCTTGACCTCGCAGAACACCGCGCGGTAGCCGTCGGTGCCGATGATGTCGAGTTCGCCGTGCGCGGTCCGCCAGTTCCGGGCGAGCACCGAGATGCCCAGCTTCTCCAAGTGCTCGGCCGCCAACCGCTCACCGGCTCGGCCGAGCGCGTGCGTACCTTGCCCGTGCACGTCCGAGAGAGCACCGCGCAGCGGTCGGTAGTCGAGGGTGGGAACCGCCATGATCGCCTCCAAGGCCGGAAACCGGCCCGGAGCGGATCTCCGGGCCCGACTTCCAAAGTGCCCTGGCCGGTCAGCGCCCACCAGACCCAATTGGGAAATCTGTGGATGGATCGACCACCTGTGGACAACTCCATCGAAAACGATCTATGAATGCCGATGCGAAGAACGGGCGGCCGCCCGCAGGCGACCACCCGTTCCACCACATCAGCGCCGAGCGCCCCTCCGCCCGGTGACGCGACCGGTCAGCTCCCGCCGAACGGCCCGTTCTCGGGCAACCGGAGTTCCGGTTTGTCCAGCTCCTCGACGTTCACATCCTTGAACGTGATCACCCGGACCTTCTTGACGAACCGCGCCGGCCGGTACATGTCCCACACCCACGCATCCGACATGGACACCTCGAAGTAGACCTCCGAGTCGGAGTTGCGCACCTGCACGTCCACCGCGTTGGCCAGGTAGAAACGCCGCTCGGTCTCCACGACGTAGGTGAACTGCCCGACGATGTCGCGGTACTCCTTGTAGAGCTGAAGCTCCATCTCGGTCTCGTACTTTTCGAGATCCTCGGCGCTCATCGCAGTGCGAGCCCTTCCCCGTCGCCGTTCGTTCTACGTTCGCCCATTGTCCACCACTTCCCCCTCAGAAGCATCGAACAGACCGGGTTTGCTGGTGACGGTGCGTGGCGACCGCATCCCGTGCAGCCGGGCCGCCGCGACCACGTTCGAGTAGGACCACCGGTGCTGCCCGCTCGGACCGTGCTCGCGCATGCGCGCGGTGTGGTGGACCGTGCAATACCCCTTGTGCCCGGCGAAGCCGTACCTCGGTAACCGCTCGTCCAGCTCGCACATGATGCGGTCGCGGGTGACCTTCGCCAGCACCGACGCGGCGGCCACGCAGGCGGCGACCAGGTCACCCTTGAGCACCGCCACGCTCGGCGCGGCCAAGCCCTGCACCCGGAACCCGTCGGTGAGCACGTAGCCCGGATGCACCGGCAGCCGCGCGACCGCGCGCCGCATGCCTTCCAGGTTGGCGACGTGGATGCCGAGCGCGTCGACCTCGTCGGCCTCGATCACCACCGTCGACCAGGCCACGGCCCGCCGCACGATCACGTCGTAGAGCCGTTCCCGCTCCGCCTCGCTGAGCACCTTGGAGTCGGTGAGCCCCTCGAACCGCCGCGCGTCTCCGGGGCGCAGCACGCAGGACGCCACCACGAGCGGCCCGGCGCACGCCCCGCGGCCCGCCTCGTCCACGCCGGCGACCGGGCCGAGTCCGCTGCGGTCCAGGGCGCTCTGCAGCGCCCAGTTGCCGCTGCTGCGGCGGATCACCGGCCGCGGCGGGCGCCAGCCCGTCTCGGCGACCGCGGACCGCGCCCCCACCGTCAGTGCCGCTCCTGGCGGTGCTGCCGGATGACGGCGGAGAACCTGCGGCCCATCCACAGCACCGGGAACGCGGCGGCGAAGCCGACGCCCGCGGGCAGGCCCGCCTGCCAGGCGGGCGCGCCGAGCGCGTCGGCCTGCGGGTTGGTCTCGGAGATGCTCTGCCAGCGCTGCGGCGGCAGCACGATCACCTGCGCCTTGCCGATCACGTTGTCCACCGGCACCGCACCGTTGACGCCGCCGCCGCCCTGGAAGCGGGAGTCGGAGGAGTCGTTGCGGTTGTCGCCCTGCACCCAGAGGTACCCCGGCGGCACGGTGACGGGCGCGAAGTCCGGCTGCGTGTCGGGGCGGCCCGGCTCCCAGTAGATGTAGGGCTCGTTGAGCGGTTTGCCGTCGACGATCATCCGGTTCTGGTCGTCGCAGCACTCGACGGTCTGCCCGCCGGTGGCCATGACCCGCTTCACGAAGTCCTTCTCGTCCGGCGAGCCGAAGCCGACCAGCGACATCGCGCCCTGCAGGAAGCCCACGACCGGGTTCGACGGCTCGGCGACCTGGAAGTCGTTCTGCCCCCACGTCTCGGGCCCGCGGAACACGACGACGTCGCCCGGTTCGGGATCGGTGAACCGGTAGGAGATCTTGTCGACCAGCACCCGGTCGTTCTGGCAGCCGTCGCAGCCGTGCAGCGTCTGCTCCATCGACTGCGAGGGGATCACGTAGACCCGCGCCAGGAAGGCTTGGATCACGATCGTGAGCACCAGCGCGGTGACGATCAGGATCGGCAGCTCACGCCAGAACGATCCCTTCCGTTCGCGCGAACGGCGGCCCCGCGAGCGGCCACCGTCCCCTTCGGGGTGCTCGGCAGCCGCGCCTTCGCGGGGCTCTTCTTCTGGTCCGTTAGAGCGCATGACGTCGGCCACGCAGCCAGGCTACTGGAACCGCGATGCCCCCCGGCGGACTGCCCCGGCCGGAGGCCGCGGGGACGCATTCCGCCGGTGACGTGCGGGTTCCCGGCGCGGGGTCGATCAACGCGGGTTCCGGGAGATCCGGGAACGGGCGCGATGTGCCGCGCCCCACCGAACTCGTTCACCTGATCGTGGATCACCGGAACGATCGGGCGCGCATGAAAAAGGACGACCCGGGCGCGAAGCACCCGGGTCGTCCGAAGTCACCCGCCACCGGCGGGCGGCACGCATCAGGAAGCGTTGATCGGCTCCCGCTTCTCCTTGATCTTGGCGGCCTTGCCGCGCAGCTCCCGCAGGTAGTACAGCTTCGCCCGGCGGACCTGGCCGCGAGTGGCGACCTCGATCTTGGCGATGTTCGGGGTGTGCACCGGGAAGGTGCGCTCCACGCCGACACCGAAGGAGATCTTGCGGACGGTGAAGGTCTCCCGGACGCCTGCGCCCTGGCGACGGATCACGACGCCCTGGAAGACCTGGTTCCGCTCGCGCGAACCCTCGATGACGCGGACATAGACCTTCAGCGTGTCGCCAGGCCGGAAGGCCGGAATGTCGGAACGCAGCGACTGGGCGTCCAGAGCGTCCAGGGTGTTCATCGGTGGTCCGTCCTCATCCGTGTCGTAGGCACCCGTGCACTCGCGGATCGTGGCCGGGTCTGAACCGCGGCCGCCGTCTGACACGGGGTTTGGCTTGCGATGTGCGCGCCGGTACAGAATCCGGCTTCAGCAACCCGTCAAGTGTGCCAGACGCGCAGGCAGGCGCCGGAACCGGCCCCGGAAAGCGGCGCGGTACGAGCCCTCGCGCGCCCCCCGGTGGGGGTCAGTCCTGCCCCTGCTGCGGAGTTCCTCCAGGAACATCCGCTTCATCATCCGCGCGCAGTGTATCCAGCCGCGCGCGGTCCTTGGCGTTGAGGTCCTGCGCGGGCAGCCGGTCCAGCAGGTCCGGCCGCCGGTGGTAGGTCCGCTCCAGGGCTTGGTCGCGCCGCCAGCGCGCGATGGCGGCGTGGTTGCCGGAGCGCAGCACGTCCGGCACCGGCCGGTCGCGCCACACCTCGGGCCGGGTGTAGCTGGGCCCTTCGAGCAGGCCGTCGGAGAACGAGTCCTGCTCGGCGGAGGCGGGGTTGCCGAGCACGCCGGGCAGCAGCCGGGCGACGGCTTCGACCATGGTCAGCGCGGCGACCTCACCGCCGACCAAGACGTAGTCGCCGATCGAGACCTCTTCGACAGGCATCCGCTCGGCCGCCTCGTCGACGACCCGCTGATCGATGCCCTCGTAGCGACCGCAGGCGAACACCAGCCACGGCTCGGCGGACCAGCGCACCGCGGTCCGCTGGGTGAAGGGGCGCCCCGCCGGAGTGGGCACGATCAACCGGGGCGGAGCCTCCGGCGACGCGCACACCTCGTCCAAGGCCTCGCCCCACACGTCGGGTTTCATCACCATGCCCGGACCGCCGCCGTAGGGGCTGTCGTCCACCGCGCGGTGCACGTCGTGGGTCCAGTCGCGCAGGTCGTGCACCCCGACGGAGATCTTCTCCCGCTCGATCGCCTTGCCCAGCAGCGCGGCGCGCAGCGGAGCCAGGTACTCGGGGAAGATCGTGACGACGTCGATGCGCAACGGGGTGTTCCTTCAAGAAGAGGTCCCGGCGACGTGGCCGGGCGGCGTTCTGAGCTCAGGCGAGCGCCGACGCGGCGGGTTCCGCCGCGGGTCCGGGCGTGATCAGTCGTCGCCGAGCAGGCCCTCGGGCGGGTCCACCACGACGCGTCCGGCGGCCAGGTCGACCTCCGGCACGATCTCCGACACGAACGGGATGAGCCGTTCCACGTCGTCCGGGGTGCGCACCGACAGCAGCTCGCCGCCGGGCGTGTGCAGGATCTCGCGCACCACGCCGACCTCGTCGCCGGTCGGCAGCACCACTCGCAGGCCTTCGAGCTGGTGGTCGTGGTACTCGTCCGGATCGCCGGTTGCTTCGAGCGCATCCGCGCGGACCATCAGCGTGGCGCCGCGCAGGTGCTCGGCGGCGTCCATGTCGTCCACCGACTCGAAGCGCACCAGCAGCCGCCCGGCGTGTGGCCGGGCGGCTGTCACGGTGAGCGTGTCCGGCCCGGCTTCGCCGCGCCGCTGGACGCCGAGCACCGCGCCCGGCGCGAACCGCAGCTCAGGGCTGTCCGTGCGCACGTCGACGACGACTTCGCCGCGCACGCCGTGCGTCTTGGCCACCCTGCCCACGGCCAGCATCGGACCGGTCATGCCGTCCTCATCGATCGGTGTCGACCACGTCGACCCGGATGCCACGACCGCCGATCCCGGAGATCACCGTGCGCAGCGAGGTCGCCGTGCGACCACCGCGGCCGATGACCTTGCCCAGGTCGTCCGGGTTCACGTGGACTTCCAGGGTGCGGCCGCGCCGGGTGGTGAGGAGTTGGACGCGGACATCGTCGGGGTTGTCGACGATGCCGCGCACCAGGTGTTCAAGCGCGTCCGCGAGGACCGTCACGCCTGGCCGTCCTCGGACTTCTGCTCTTCGGCGGCGGCCGCGTCGGCGTCGGCCTTCTTGCCGCCCTTCTTCTTCGGCGTGGTCGCGTCGGCGACGGTGTCCTCGCCGGCGGCGGCCAGAGCTGCGGCGAACAGCTCCTGCTTGCTCGGCTTGGGCTCCGCGACCTTCAGCGTGCCCTCGGCGCCCGGCAGGCCCTTGTGCTTCTGCCAGTCGCCGGTGACCTCCAGGATCGCCTGCACCGGCTCGGTCGGCAGCGCGCCGACACCCAGCCAGTACTGCGCCCGCTCGGAGTCGACCAGGATGCGGCTGGGGTTCTCCATGGGGTGGTACTGACCGATCGTCTCGATCGCCCGGCCGTTACGGCGGGTACGCGAGTCGGCGACGATGATGCGGTAGTGCGGCTCCCGGATCTTACCGATCCGCGCCAGCTTGATCTTCACAGCCACGGGTGCTGGTGCTCCTCAGACTCTCGTTCGTGCTCGGGTGAGCAAACCAAGCCGTGTGGGGACATACGGAGTGGAAGGCTCATACGTCGATGGCCGCGGACGGTGAGAGGGACCGACTCGCAGCGAACAGGCGTTTATTCTGCCAGATGCCCGGCTCGGCCTCGCAGGAGGTACCCGCCGCGGGCTGCTCCGGCCGAACGGCCCCGGCGCGCTCAGGTCGGCGTCACCACGCCGAGCGAGATCAGCAGCAGTCCCAGCGCGGGCAGGAAGTTGTTCACCTGGTGCGCGACGACGCTGGCGGTGAGCCTGCCGGTGCGCATCCGGGCGACGCCGATCGGGATCGCGATGATCAGCAGCAGCCAGGTCCGCTCGGGTTCCAGGTGCCCGATCGCGAACACCGCGGTGCTGAGCACGAACGCGCTGATCCGGCTCCAGCGCAGCCGTTCCATCGCGCCCCACAGCAGGCCGCGGTAGAGGATCTCCTCGCACACCGGGGCGATCAGCCACACGTGCAGGAAGATCAGCACCGCGAGCAGCGGCGGCAGCCGCACCCCGTCGAGCAGGGTGCTCACCGTGGAGGTGGCGTTCTCCGGCCCCACCCAGCGGATCCAGATCATCGAGGCGACGGTCGTGCTGAGCAGGCCGATCGCGCCGATGCCGAAGCCCGTCGTGACGTCCGACCACCGCCAGTGCAACCCGAAGTCGAGCCGCGGCCCGTTGCCGCGCACCACGGTGATCACCACGGCCACCGCGGCGGACAGCAGCGTCGGCACCATCAGCATCAGCGGGAGCGCCACCGTGAACCAGGAGCTCTCCCCCGGATCTCCGAACAGGGCCGCCAGCGTGACGGACGCGAGGATGAACACGGCTTCCGCGAGGAAGAACGCGCCGAACCCCCACCGGTGGTCGGATTCCGCGGGTGGCGGCTGCACCTGGGTTGCGATGGCGGTTCCTCCCGCGATCTCCCCGACGGCGGGAACGCCTTCGGTGGGCTCGGGCTGCGGTACCTGCACGGGCGCCTCCGTCTCGGGCGGGCGGCGTGGCCCGGACGCGCGCGTCCCGTTCTCCACCGCTCGGCCGTGGTCTGCTGTCCAGCACGCCGATTTCCCGGCGGAATCGTCAGATTACCTTCGGCTTTCGCCGCCCCACATCCGAATTCGGACGCGGAAGCCCCCGTCGTTCAGGTGACGACGGCGCCCTTCAGGACGATGCGCCGGGGATGGCGCAACGCGGCGAGTTCCTTGCGCGGATCGGAGTCGTAGCAGACGAGGTCCGCCGCTTCTCCGTCCCGCAGGCAGGAATGCCCGAGCCAGTCGCGGGCCGCCCAGGACGCGGCGCCCAGCGCCTGTTCGGTCGACATCCCGACGCGGTGCAGCGCGAGGATCTCGTCGACGAGCACGCCGTGCTCGATGCCGCCGCCGGCGTCGGTTCCGGCGTAGACCGGGACGCCCGCTTCGATCGCCTTGCCGACGGTCGCGTCGCCGCGTTCGTAGAGCGCGGTCATGTGGCTCGCGTAATCCGGGTACTTCGTCGCCGCGGCGGCGAATCCGGGAAAGTTCTCGATGTTCACCAGCGTCGGCACCAGCGCGGTGCCGTGGCGGGACATCATCTCGACGGTGTCGTCGGTGAGGCCGGTGCCGTGCTCGATGCAGTCGATGCCCGCCGCGAGCAGACCGGGCAGCGCGTCCTCCCCGAACACGTGCGCCGTGACGCGCGCCCCGTGCGCGTGGGCGGTGGCGATGGCCTCGACCAGGATCTCGTCGCTCCACAGCGGGGCGAGGTCGCCGGTGGACCGGTCGATCCAGTCCCCGACGAGCTTCACCCAGCCGTCGCCGTCGGCGGCCTGTTCGGCCACCGCGGCGGGCAGCTGCGATTCGTGTTCGAGCTGGTCGGCGAGGTACGGGATGTAGCGCTTCGGCTTCGCCAGGTGCCTGCCCGCGCGGATGATGCGCGGCAGGTCGTCGCGCTGCTGCAGCGGCTTGGTGTCGATCGGCGCCCCGCAGTCGCGCAGCAGCAGCGTGCCCGCGTCCCGGTCGGTCTCCGCCTGCCGCGCCGCCACGTCGAGGTCCACCGGCCCGTCCGGGCCGATGCCGACGTGGCAGTGCGCGTCGACGAGTCCGGGCACGACGTAGCCGCCGTCGAACACGGTGGTCGCGCCGGGCAGCGGCGTGCGGCTGATCCGGCCGTCGGCGATCCACAGCTCACCGGGTTCGCCGTCGGGCAGCAGGACACCGCGCACGTGCAGCGGCGCGGTCATTTCTTCTTCTTGCCGCCGAAGTTCAGCTTGGACGGGTCGAAGCCCGGCGGGAGTTCGTTGAGCCCGCCTTCGAGCTGGGACATGTCCTGACCGGCACCGGGCATGCCGCCGGGCATGCCACCGGGGAATCCGCCGGGCGGCATGCCGGGGAAACCGCCGGGCATGCCGCGCATGCCCTTGGGCTGCGTCGGGCCCTTGACCTTCTTGCGGTTCTTGCCCTTGCCCTTCTTGACCTTCTTGGTGCCGCCCCCGCCGCCGAAGCCGCCGAACTGGCCCGCCATCTGCTGCATCATCTTGCGGGCCTCGAAGAACCGGTTCACGAGGTCGTTGATGTCGCTGACGTTGACACCGGAGCCCTTGGCGATGCGCTGCCGCCGAGAACCGTTGATGATCTTCGGGTCGTCCCGCTCGGCGGGCGTCATGCCGCGGATGATGGCCTGCAGCCGGTCCAGGTGCTTCTCGTCGAAGTTGGCCAGCTGGTCCTTCATCTGGTTCGCGCCCGGCAGCATGCCCAGCAGGTTCTGCAGCGGACCCATCCGGCGGACCGCCTGCATCTGCTCCAGGAAGTCCTCCAGCGTGAGCTGCCCGGAACCGAGCTTCTGCGCGGCCTGCTCGGCCTGGTCGGCGTCGAACGCCTGCTCGGCCTGCTCGATGAGGGTGAGCATGTCGCCCATGCCCAGGATCCGGCTCGCCATCCGGTCCGGGTGGAAGACGTCGAAGTCCTCCAGCTTCTCCCCGTTGGAGGCGAACATGATCGGCTGACCGGTCACGTGCCGCACCGACAGGGCCGCGCCACCGCGGGCGTCGCCGTCGAGCTTGGTGAGCACCACGCCGGAGAAGCCGACGCCGTCGCGGAAGGCCTCTGCGGTCGAGACCGCGTCCTGACCGATCATCGCGTCGACGACGAACATGATCTCGTCGGGGCTGACGGCGTCCCGGATGTCCGCGGCCTGGCGCATCATCTCCTCGTCCACGCCGAGGCGGCCCGCGGTGTCGACGATGACCACGTCGTGCTGGGCGCGCTTGGCCTCGTCGAGGCTGCGCCGCGCGACGTCCACCGGGTCCCCGGTGCCGTTGCCCGGTTCCGGCGCGAACACCGGCACGCCCGCGCGCTCGCCGACGACCTGCAGCTGCGTCACGGCGTTCGGGCGCTGCAGGTCGCAGGCCACCAGCATCGGGGTGTGCCCCTGGCCGGAGAGCCACTTGGCGAGCTTGCCGGACAGCGTCGTCTTGCCGGAGCCCTGGAGGCCGGCGAGCAGGATCACCGTGGGCGGGTTCTTGGCGTGCTCCAGCCGGCGGGTCTCGCCGCCGAGGATGCCGACGAGCTCCTCGTTGACGATCTTGATGACCTGCTGCGCCGGGTTGAGCGCGCCGGAGACCTCGGCACCCTTCGCGCGATCCTTGACACCCGCGATGAACGCGCGCACCACCGGCAGCGCCACGTCGGCTTCCAGCAGTGCGATGCGGATCTCGCGCGCGGTGGCATCGATGTCGGCGTCCGAGAGCCGGCCCTTGCCGCGCAGGTTCTGCAGAACCGAGGTGAGCCGGTCGCTAAGGGTGTCGAACACGGGTTCTCGCCGCTCCTGAGTCGAATGATGTACCTGAGTACCTGGTCGAGGGTAACCGTCGCCGGAAGCGCCTGGGGCGACCGCCGGGCAGGTGCCCGCGTCCGAGCGGCGAACGCGGTGCGAAAGAGCGGGCGGCGCGGCCTCCCCGAGGAGACCGCGCCGCCCTCGTCATCAGGTGCGGTCCCGGCTGGGACGCTTGCCGTAACCGCCGGCGCGACCGCCCTGCTGCGGGGACCGCGGGCCGCCCTTGCGGTGCGGACGCGGCTTGTCCCGGTCCCGGCCCGGACGCGGACCGCGCCGCGCCAGCACCTCGCCGTCGGCCCGGCTGATCCGCAGACCACGACCGGCGACCTGGGTCTTGCTGAGCTTGCGCAGCATGTCCTCGGGCAGGTTCGCGGGCAGCTCGATCAGCGTGTGCTCGGCCCGGATGTCGATGTGCCCGATGTGCTTGCTGTGCAGGCCGCCCTCGTTGGCCAGCGCGCCGACCAGAGCGCTCGGCGTGACGCGGTTGCGGCGCCCGACCTCGACCCGGTAGGTGTCGGTGTCCGAACCGGCGGGCTCGTAGCCGCCGTCCCGGCCGCCGCGGCGGTTGTCCTGCGGTTCCGGCTCCAGCAGCAGCGGGCGGTCGCCCTGCACCATCGCGGCCAGCGCGGCGGCGATCTCCGCGGCGGGCACGTCGTGGGTGCGCTCGTACTCCTGGACCAGGTTGTGGAACAGCTCCAGGCCGCCCTTTTCCAGCGTCTCGGTGATGTCCTTGGCGAACCGCGCGAGCCGCTGGTCGTTGACGTCGTCGATGCTGGGCAGGTCCATCTGCTCGATGGACTGCCGGGTGGCCTTCTCGATGGAGCGCAGCATGTGGCGCTCCCGGGGGGACACGAACAGGATCGCCTCGCCGCTGCGCCCGGCCCGGCCGGTGCGGCCGATGCGGTGCACGTAGGACTCGCTGTCGTGCGGGATGTCGTAGTTCAGCACGTGCGAGATGCGCTCGACGTCGAGCCCGCGCGCCGCCACGTCGGTGGCCACGAGGATGTCGATGCGGCCTTCGCGCAGGTGACCGATGGTGCGCTCGCGCTGCGCCTGCGGCACGTCGCCGTTGATCGCCGAGGCGTTGAACCCGCGCGCCTTGAGCTTCTCGGCGAGTTCCTCGGTGATCTGCTTGGTGCGGGCGAACACGATCATCGCGTCGAAGCTCTGGACTTCGAGGATGCGGGTGAGCGCGTCCAGCTTGTACGGGCCGCGCACCGGCACGTACTTCTGGGTGATGTTGGTGGCCGTGGAGGTCTTGGTCTTGACCGAGATCTCCACCGGGTCGCGCAGGTACGACTGGCTGATCTTGCGAATCGCGCCGGGCATGGTCGCGGAGAACAGCGCGACCTGCCGCTGCTCGGGCACGGACTGAAGGATGCGCTCGACGTCCTCGATGAAGCCCATCCGCAGCATCTCGTCGGCCTCGTCGAGCACCAGGTGCTTGAGGTGGCGCAGGTTCAGCGAACCCTTGTCGAGGTGGTCGATGAGCCGGCCGGGGGTGCCGACGACGACGTGCGCGCCGCGCTTGAGGCCGGCGAGCTGCGGGCCGTAGCTCTGGCCGCCGTAGATCGGCAGCACGTTGAAGCCGGGCAGGTGCTTGGCGTAGCGCTGGAACGCCTCGGCGACCTGGATGGCCAGTTCGCGGGTCGGGGCGAGCACCAGGGCCTGCGGGCCGGAGCCGTTGAGGTCGATGTTGCTGAGGATGGGCAGCGCGAACGCGGCGGTCTTGCCGGTGCCGGTCTGCGCCAGGCCCATCACGTCGCGGCCTTCGAGCAGCGGCGGGATGGTCTGCGCCTGGATCGGCGAGGGGGTTTCGTAGCCGAGCTCGGCGACGACCTTGCGCACCAGCGGGTCGATGGCGAGCGCGTCGAAACCGCTCGGCTCGGCGGGAGCCTCGGGGTCCGTCGCGGCGGCCTGCTCGGACAGCGCGGACTCGACGGAGTCGACCGATGCGGCGGCCGCGTCGGCGGTCAGTTCGGCGGGCAGCTCGGTGCTCGCGTCGCCGGTCAGGACCTGTCCGGAAACTGCGTGATCGATTTGGGGCATGGGTGTAGCGGATCTCCTCGTTAGTGGTCGTCAGGGCTGAACCGGGATGCGTCACGGCCCTGCACCGACGTCCACTGCACGCGGCGATCGCAACAGTCAGGTCCGAACACAGCTCCGCGCCGTCGCCGTCTCTCAGGGCAGACGCGCGGTGCTGCTCGCGCATGTACAAGCCGCGCACACCTGGCACGCACACACACTGTTGCCAGTCACTCGCAGCTCGCTGTCTCAGCCAGACGCGGTGGAATTTTCCCCCGCGTCGTCGTCCAAGGGTAGCGATCACCTGTTCGCCACGGCGAACCCACCCGTGGCATCGGGACGAATCTCACCTGCGGCCGGTCACCCGCAGGCCTGCGGCCAGGTCGTTCCGGGTGAACAGGCGCACGTCCTGCCAGCCGCGCGGCGCCCGCCCGGACAGCAGCGCGCGATGCACCCGGTACGCGCGGTGCACGTGCAGCTGGAACGAGCGGCTGCGGATGAGCCTGCCGCGGGCGTGCTGCCCGGCGAGCGCCTCCTCCGGACCGACGTGCAGCCACACCAGGACCCGACGCCTGCCGCTGATCAGCGCGAACAGCACCATCATCAGGCGGGTCGTGGCGCGGGTGGACGGCTCGTGGGCGATCACCCTGCCGTCGGCGCGCAGGCAGAACCAGGCGATGCGGGTGCGGTGCAAGGCGTGCACCAGGGGCCGGTACCAGCGGTACGGGACCGCGGCGGGCAGCAGCTCCTTGAGCCGGGCGCGGACCTGCTCGGAGTCGAGCACGACGGTTCCCGGCGGGGCGATCAGCTTGTGCAGCAGGGTGCTCTTGCCCGCGCCGGGAAGCCCGGCCAGGACCACCAGGGTGCGGCGCGGGGTGCGCAAAGTGGGAATTGGCCCGCCGGACGCGGCGGACTCGTCCGAAATGTCCACGACGTGGCCAGGTTACGCGAAGCGGATCTTGGCCCGGGCGCGCGGGTGATCGCCGGAGAACAGATCTGGGGTGGCCCGCCCCCTCGTACGAGCCACCCCAGATCCCCCAGCCCCCTCTATCCCCATCCCCCTTGGAACTCCGGCGCCCCCGGCCCCCACCGGCTCCCCCGGAGTTCCTCCCTTTTCCCTCTTCCCCCAACGTCCCGGACCCGTGCTCTCCGGGCCCACTCCCCCAGGCTTCAGGCCCCGGGTCCCCTTCTCCCGGATTCCCCTGGCCCGCGCCGAAATGCGGTTACCCCGGATCCCTCCCCGTGCGGCGGGCGGGCCTCGCGGCCCGGGATCTTCGTTCGCCTCGGCACGGGCTGAAGTCTGCCGCGATCGACGGCTCGGCAAGACCGTGAACCCCCGTGAGTGCGGCTGAGTAGAGATACGCATCCGGGCCCGGACACGACGAAGCCGGGCGCGGACCTGGTGGCCCGCGCCCGGCTTCGTCGTCGGCGTCGCGTCAGATCGCTTCGACGCCCGTCTCTCCGGTCCGCACCCGGACCACGGAGTCGACGGTGCTCACCCAGACCTTGCCGTCACCGACCTTGCCGGTGCGGGTCGCGGTGACGATGCCGTCGACGACCTGCTCGACGATCGCGTCGTCCACGAGCACCTCGACGCGGGCCTTCTCCACGAAGTCCACCGCGTACTCGGCCCCGCGGTAGACCTCGGTGTGGCCCTTCTGCCTGCCGTAGCCCTGCGCGTCGCTGACGGTCATGCCCAGCACGCCGAGCCGGCCCAGCTTGTCCTTCAACTCGTCCAGCTTGCTGGGCTGGATGATCGCGGTCACCAGCTTCATGCGTTGCTGCCCTCCAGCTTGCGATCGGCGTCGTCGGCGCGGACGGCCGGACGGCGGGCGGAGCGGCCGTCGCCGAAGTGGTAGGCGGATTCGGCGTGCTCGGTCTCGTCGATGCCTTCGGCCTCGTTCTCCGGCGTCGCCCGGAAGCCGACGACGGCCTTGACGATCCAGGCAAGCACGAGGCTGAGCACGAACGAGTAGGCGAACACCGCGACCGCGCCCACGGCCTGGCGCCACAGCTGGTCGAATCCGCCGCCGTAGAACAGCCCGTTGACCCCGGCGGGCGCCGCCTCGGAGGCGAAGAACCCGACCAGCAGGGTGCCGACGAGACCGCCGACGAGGTGCACGCCGACGACGTCGAGCGAGTCGTCGTAGCCGAGCTTGTACTTGAGGCTCAGCGCCAGCGCGCAGACCGCACCGGTGATGGCGCCGACGGCGATGGCGCCCAGCGGCGTCACCGACGAGCAGGCCGGGGTGATCGCGACCAGCCCGGCGATGATGCCCGAAGCGGCGCCGAGCGTGGTGGCGTGCCCGTCGCGCAGCCGCTCCACGAACAGCCAGCCGAGCATCGCCGCGCTGGTCGCCACGAGCGTGTTGACCAGCACCACGGCCGCGGAGTTGTCCGCGGCGAGCGCGGAACCGGCGTTGAAGCCGAACCAGCCGAACCACAGCAGACCGGCGCCGAGGACGACGAACGGCAGGTTGTGCGGCTTGCCGGTCTCCTTCGGCCAGCGGGCGCGCTTGCCGAGCACCAGCGCCAGCGCGAGCGCGGCGGCACCGGCGTTGATGTGCACCGCGGTGCCCCCGGCGAAGTCGACGGCGGCGAGCCGGTTGGCGATCCAGCCGCCGACGGCGGTCACGTTGCCCGCGTCGTCGGTCTCGTCGAACGCGAACACCCAGTGCGCGACCGGGAAGTACACGACGGTGGCCCACAGCGCGGCGAACAGCAGCCACGGGCCGAAGCGGGCCCGGTCGGCGATGGCGCCGGAGATGAGCGCGACCGTCAGGATCGCGAACATCGCCTGGAACCCGACGAACGCCAAGGTCGGGATGGTGCCGGAGAGCTGGTCCTCACCGAGCAGCTGGCCGAGCCCGAAGAACTCGGTGGGGTCGCCCAGCAGTCCGAGACCGCCGAGGTCCGTGCCGAAGGCGGTCGAGTACCCGAACAGCACCCACAGGACCCCGACGACCCCGATGCTGCCGAGGCTCATCATGATCATGTTGAGCACGCCGCGCGCACGCACCATGCCGCCGTAGAAGAAAGCCAGCCCTGGCGTCATGAGCAGCACCAGTGCGGCGCTGATCAGCACCCATGCGGTATCGCCTGAATTCACGTTGCCTCCCCGTGCGAACCGTGTTGGCCGCATCCTGGGAAATGCCTGTTTCAGGCGATCCGTTCGTTCGTTTCGCCGTCGTGAACTGTTCGGGTCTGCGTGTTACGGCGGGGTTCTGCGGTCACCGGGGTGTTACGAGCCCACCACCGACGGCACCGTGCGCGCCCGGCCCGCACCGGCGCCCGCCGCGGCTTCCGCGGCGCAGCACACCACCAGCAGGGCCAGCGGAATCGCCCAGCCGCCGGTGGCGCCGTGCAGCAGCCCGATGGCCAGCGGTCCGAGCGCGGCGATGAGGTATCCGGCGCCCTGCGCCATCCCCGACAGCGCCGCGGTGGTCTCGCTGTCCGGCGCGCGCAACCCGAACAAGGTCAGCGCGAGCCCGAACGACGCGCCCTGCGCCAAGCCCAGCAGCACCGTCGCCGCCCAGATCCCGGCCGCGCCCGGCGCGTGCAGCACCCCGGCGAACCCGGCCGCGGTCAGCACCGCGACGCTCACCGCGACCCACCGCTGATCCCGGAACCGCCGGCACAGCAGCGGCACCGTCAGCGAGCCGACGGCCTGCACCGCGGCCTGCACGCCGAGCACCAGGCCCGCGCTCTCCGGCGACAGGCCGCGGCTCTGCGCCATCGTGGGCAGCCACCCGAACACGACGTAGGCCATCAGCGACTGCAAGCCCATGAACACGGTGACCTGCCAGGCCAGCGGATCGCGCCACAGCTTCCCCGGGCTGATCGCGCGCTGGGTGGTCGTCGTCCCGCGCAGCGCGAACGCGGTCAGCAGCAGCGCCAGCAGCACCGGAACCGCCAGCAGCCCCAGCGGCCAGCGCCACTCCGAGCCCAGCGCCCGGCCGAGCGGAACGACGGCGCTCGCCGCGGTGGCGCCGCCGAGCGTCAGGCACATCGTGTAGAGCGCGGTCACGCCCGGCACGCGGCTCGGGAAGTCCCGCTTGATCAGTCCGGGCAGCGCCACGTTGGCCACCGCGATGCCCGCGCCGACGACGATGGTGCCGCCCAGCAACGCCTGCACCGATCCGCCCGCGCGCAGCAGGTTGCCGATCAGCAGCACCACGAGGCAGCCCACCAGCACCCGCTCGTCGCCGAAGCGCTGCCGCAGCCGCGGCGCCAC
Source organism: Saccharopolyspora sp. NPDC002578 (assembly GCF_053592695.1). Classification (NCBI taxonomy): domain Bacteria; kingdom Bacillati; phylum Actinomycetota; class Actinomycetes; order Pseudonocardiales; family Pseudonocardiaceae; genus Saccharopolyspora; species Saccharopolyspora sp. NPDC002578. The sequence goes on from NZ_JBSFWJ010000037.1 coordinate 62,815, forward strand.
GAAGGCGAACACTCCCAGGCACACCACCGGGAGCGTGGTCAGCACCCCGCCGAATGCGGTGGACAGCCCCAGGTCCGCCAAGATCCGGTCCAGCACCGGCGCCACGGCCGTCACCGGCGGCCGCAGCGCCAACGCCACCAGAACGACCAGCACCAACGTGCCGACCGCGAACCGCTCCGCCCGCTCGCCCGTCATAGCCACGCCGGACAGTGGACCACATACATGGGATGATCAGACGGCCCGGTGAGCCACCGGACCCGGCCCGTGCCGGAATCCCTCCCGGATGAGCATTCGTCCCGGATCGTTGATCGAATCCAGGGGCCTGGCGACGCGAACCGGCCCGAGCCCGTGCCCCTTCGATCGACTCGTCCGACGGGTTCCGGAAGATCGGCCGGATCAGGTGGCGATCCGGCCGATCCGGAACTCACACGCTCCAGTACCAGGAGCTCGCGCCGTAGTCGTACTCGGCGCGGCTGTCGACGTGGGTGAACGTGTCGTAGCGGATGATGCCGGAGAAACCGGAGGTCTGGGCGTACCCGATGGTGTCGCCGACGCCCTGCCCGCTGATCACGACGTCCGCGGCGATGCCGTAGGTGTGCTGGCTGTTGGGGACGCCGCCGACGCTCTCGTTGTGCGCGAGGCTGCGGAACCCGGAGTTGACGGTGATCGCGGCGTCACCGGCCTTGGTGCGAACCGCTTCGAGCTTGTACATCAAGCGCCGCACGTTCTCCTGGACCGTGCTCGCGTCGACGTTGCCGCTGCCGAATCCGGCACCGTCCTTCGATTCGAACTCGGCGAAGTCGAAGTGGGCGGTGGAGCCGTCGGAGTCCTCCAGCGCGTTCAACGCGTCCTGCGTCGGCGTGTCCACGACACCGCTCGCCGACAGCCCGTAGGCGCTCTGGAAGCGGGACACCGCCGCCTTCGTACCCGGACCGAACTGCCCGTCCACGGCCACGTTCGTCTTCGACGCCTCGTCGGCCGCCCAGCCCGCCACCCGGATCTGGAGCTCCTGGACGTCGTCGCCGCTGTCGCCCTCCTGCAGCTGCCGGGTCCACGAGTAGGCCGCCGCCTCGGGCGCGGCCACCGCCGACACCCCGGCCACCACCAGGAGTGCGACCGCCACCGCAGCGCACAGCCGCACCGGTGCCGCCAGCACCGATCTGATCCGCTCTCCGCCCATTGATCCGCCCCTTCAGCACGTGCCGCGGAACCGGTCCGCGGCCTCGTCAGAACGGCCAGATCATGTCCGGAACCAACCGGACGGAACAGACATGTCGCAAATTGCTCACCACCCGTTCGCCGAACGGCACTACGAGCGAAAGGCACACGGGACCCGCGCAGCGGAATGCGAGCAGCACCCCCTGATCACCGTCTTGTCAGCGGCGAAGCCGCTGAGCAGTGACCACCAAAGCAAGAAGACCACCGGCGGGTTCTCAGCTGCTTCCTCGCGAGGACAGCTTTTTCCCTCGTGGCGGAGCCACTCGGGAAAAAGATCCCGCAGCGAGGAAGCAGCTGAGGTT